>DASWNL010000440.1:0-3152 GCA_036399215.1 Abditibacteriaceae bacterium | reverse complement strand
CAGGTCATAGTCGTGGATGCCGTAAACGCGCACCTGATAGGGCTTGTCAGGATTGAAGGCGCTGGCGTGGGTGCAGTCCTTCACTTCGGCGCGATAGCCCTGCCCGATTAAAGAAGCGGCAAGCTGCTCGGCCTGTTCCCGGTCGGGAAAAGTAACGATGGCGCTTTTGCTGGCGGTCTTTTGCTCCATTGCCGCTTTCAGGCGCTCATCCATTAGCTCTTTCGAGTAAGGCATCAGCGAAGCGTTGCTGATGGTCTGCTGGCCTTTGCGCCACGCGACTTTGGAACTCTTGTCGCCGGGCACCTGCACAATGCCCCGGCGCAGATCATCACGGCGCGTTGTCATCACATGCGCGCCGTGTTCAGGTTTGAAGGGGGGCACTTTGGTCTTGGTCGTTTTCATGGTAAAATTCCCTTTGGTCGTTTTGCCCGCCGCGTGTCCTACCACGCGGCGGGTTTTTGCATTTCAGGCCCGGTTTAACGTCGGGGCTAAGACGGGCACTCGTTGTTGTTATAGGGGTCGCAAGCGCCAACAAACCCCTTCAGGCTACGCCGTCAAGCGGCGGCTTTTTCTTCTTGGGGCGGCAAGGTGCGCCACTGGCACACTTCTTCATCAAATTCAAGGAATAGATTCTGGTCGCGTTCATCCCGCGAGCAGATGTGCAGGTGCGGCGGCGTGCCTTGCAGAATCATGTAGCTTTCGCAGGCGCCCTGAACCCCATCGCTGCCGCTGAGCGCAGCAGCCTCGCTGAGCGCATTGCGCACTAAAAGGATGGCGGCGCTGTGCTGGTCGGCTAAAGCCTTTAGCCCGCTCATAACGCAGTAGTCGCGGGCGTAAGCATTCTCGCCTTCGCCGAGCGGGCCGCATAGTTCAGGCAGGCGCCCCTCCAGAATAATGAGGGCACCACTACCAACTCCGGGAAATACAGCCTCGCTGTTGGCGATTAGCCATTGATGGATAAGGCTGACCGGGTAAGGGTGGTTGGTATTGACGTGGAAAAAGTCAAGGACAGGGTGCAATGGCGCAGAGAAACTTTGCAGATGCCCTTCCACTGACTCCTGCCTGTCTTCTCCTGTCCAGTAAAGGGTTTGGCGGCGGTCACACGCGGCTTGCACGGCTATCTGCAAGGCCAGTCGCGTTTTGCCCACTTTGGGCTTGCCGGACAAAATGTGCAAGCCGGGCTTCAAGTTGATGGGTAGTTGGTTCATGGTTGCCTGTAGTGGCCTGGCCGCGAAAAATTACGCGGCGACTTTTTCTTCTTGCGGTTCGCGCCCCGCGTTCACTTCATCTCGCAGGGCTTCAACTTCGCTGCGAATAAAAACGCGAGCATTAAAAATCTTCACGCTGCGCAACTGCACATAAATGCGTGTGGTGCTAACCCCTGCTACCTCTGCCGCTTCCTTGAGAGGCATTAGGTCTGCGAACGGGATTGTCTTGCCTTCAATTACAATCGCGTCTGGCGTAATTTCGCGGCTCATTTGGCTCCTTTGGATTCTTACCGTATTATATACGGCCATAAATATACAAGGAATTATAGCCGTATCAAATCGGACTGTAAAGGGGTTTTAAGAAAAATAAAATAATATTTTGAACGGACGAAATACGAATCGCGTTTGAGCGATTCTATGCACATTGCTTTTATGCCTAAGGCGAACAATGAAGGTCAGATTGGCAGGCCGCTTAAATTTGGCGAGCCGATGAAACGGCGCGAATTTAAGTTGCCGGAAAGCATGGGCGAAAAGCTCACGCTTGAAGGTCAGAAGCGCGGCCGCGATGTGTCGGATATTGTGCGCGATGCAATACAGGCCGAATTTGACGGCCTTGTATTGAAGGGCTTAGATGATGAAGAGCGCGCTCTATTAAAAGTGCGTGCCGCAGAAATGGGGCACTCAAACCCACAGCATTTCCTTGAAGATTTAGCTCGTATTGCTATCGGTAAACCAGTGGAAGAAACCCGCGATTTTATGATTGGCGATTTATTACGCAGGGCGCAGGAAGTAGTAACAGGTAAGAAGAAAAAGGCGGCTTAGCATGAAGGTGTTAGACGCAACTCTTAAGTTCCTCACTTGGATATTCTTTGGGTGTTTAGCTCTCGGCGCCTTCTGCTTTGTTTACGTTGGTTATAAAGTCACTACAGCAAAGCCTGACCCGGCCAAAGTTGCCGCGCAGCGGGCAGCATCGTTACCGTCGCCGTCAGAACCAACAAAGGCACCTTTAACGTTCAACTCGGAAGATACCCAGTTCCGCGTAGCGATGTTTAACAATGTGAGCGTTGAAGATGATGCCGAAGTTAAGGTGCTGATTTTTAAATTACAGGGTTGGATGGAAGAGGGGCTTTTTATCGAAAAGGGCACATGGGCTTTTCTTCAGGATTTAATGCCCGCCGCTCTGCACTGTAGAAAGCGCATTAGTTTTAAGTATTTAGTGACCAAATATATTCAATTAAGGCGTGAGGGCAAGGGCGCGTGGGATACCAGTCAAATTCTAAAAGATATGAGCCAGCGCGGAGAATTGGAGCCGATTCGGTAAAAAAGAAAAAGGCGGCTTAATTGGAGCAAAAGACCTATTTTAACCGTGACGACTTAACCATTCATATTTGGATGGGAGATGACTATTTCTCTTTTGATGCACAGGAGTGCGTGACTGGCTCACAGTTGCTGGATTGGATTTTTTACATTCGCGCAAAACAGTGGGGCACGCATGAAGTTCTTGATGGTTTCTTGGATTGCATAGACCAGACCTGCCAGACAATCTTTGGCAAATCCGCACAAGTTGCTTTTTGCCCGTCAGGAAATAACCAGCGCGTAGATTGGCTTAAAGGCACAATAGAGCGAATTGAAGAGAAGGAAAAGGCGGCTTGAATGAATTGCTTTCGCGTTACGGTTATTTTTATTGCGCTGTTATGTGCCGCCAAAGTGGGACATTCCGCACCCAAAGCGCCTGGGCTTCCGATAACCGAAAGCTATCACGACGAAAACGGCTCACGCAGCTTTGCAACAGAGCCAGCGCGCCTTTCCAGCGGTATATCTATAAGCGCTATAGCAATTACTGAGGTTCATGGCTCACCAATAGGTGGCCCAGTAATTTATTTCATGGTGGCAACTCTTGCCCCTAACGCGCGATGGCATGATGCCGATGGATTCACCTTAAGC
>DASWNL010000439.1:0-7481 GCA_036399215.1 Abditibacteriaceae bacterium | reverse complement strand
ATTCTCCAAAACAACGGCATTTTCGACGGCTTTTTCCACAGTAGCGCCCCAGGCAAACGGCGCATGGCTGGCTACTAAAACACCGGGGAAATCTAAGGCATCAGAACCGCTGAAACGCTCCACTATCACATCGCCGGTTTTTGCTTCGTATTCGCTTTGAATCTCATCCGGCGTCATCTTTCGAGTGCAGGGCACAGCACCATAAAAATAATCAGCGTGGGTGGTGCCCAGGGCCGGAATATCACGTAGCGCCTGTGCCCAGGCCGTTGCATACAGGCTGTGCGTATGCACAATGCCGCCGATATTTTCAAAAGCGCGATATAAAACGAGATGCGTGGGCGTATCTGAACTGGGCCTCAAATCGCCTTCGACGACCTGGCCGCTTTCCAGCGACACCACCACCATGTGTTCCGGCTTCATGATGTCATAGGCAACGCCCGAAGGCTTAATCACCACATTGCCGCTATTACGGTCAACCGCGCTGACATTGCCCCAGGTTTGGATGACCAGACCTTCGGCTACTAATTTCAAATTCGCGTCACACACGCGCTGTTTTAATTCTTCAAGCATTTTAGCACCTCAAACGCTAAATGGAACGCGGATTTCATACGCGGAAACGGCTTTGATGGACGCGGAAGAAAAGATACATTTTCTTTATTTATCTTCTGTGAAGACCTGTCGTTTCCGGCGCCCTCCGGGCAGGATATGAAATCCGCGTTCCATTCGGAAATTTAAGAACGCGCTTTATCGCGAATATCCAGCAAAGTTTTCATCACATCGAACAAGTTGCCTTGCCAGTCGGGCGTGCCGAAAGCATCGTGCAGCTTGTGATAAATCGCGTAGAGCTGCTGATAGACCGCGTGTGCTTCGGGATTCGGCGTGTAAACGGTTTCTTTAAGGCCTGTCATGGCGCCTTGTGCCGCGTTGTAGTTTTCAAAGCGACCGGCAGCAACGGCGCCCGCAATAGCAGCGCCCAGAGCGCAGGTTTGCGCTGAACGCGAAATCTTCATCGGGCGGCCAATCACATCGGCGTAAATCTGCATTGCAACAGCGTTTTTCTCCGCAATGCCACCGCAGTTAACGACTTCTTCAACCGGCACGCCGTATTCTTCCAATCGCTTGATGATCGTCAGCGCGCCAAAGGCCGTAGCTTCAATTAAAGCGCGATAAATCTCGCCGGGCGTGGTGTAGAGCGTCTGGCCAATTAATAAACCTGTTAAGCGTTGATCTACTAAAATGGTGCGATTGCCATTGTTCCAATCAAGCGCCACCAGGCCCGATTCGCCTGGTTTCAGTTCACCGGCGGCCTGGGTTAATTCTTCGTGTGTTCCGGCTTTGAGATAGTTGACGAACCAATTGAAAATATCTCCCACCGCCGATTGGCCGGCTTCGATACCGTAATGCCCTGGCAAAATGCTGCCTCCCACGACACCGCATACGCCGGGAATATCGGCCAGTTGTTGGCCTTCGGGAACAACCATTAAATCACAAGTGGAAGTGCCGATGGTTTTAACCAGTGTGCCCGGCTTGATACCCGCACCGACCCCTCCCAGATGCGCGTCGAAAGCGCCCACGGCGACCGGTGTGCCTGCCTTTAATCCCGTGCGCTGCGCCCATTCTTCGGTTAAGCCGCCAACGGGCCGGTCAATGGTATGCACATTTTGGGGCAAGCGCCGGCGCAGATCGCCCAACCTGGGGTGTAACGCACCTAAAAATTCCGCATCAGGATAGCCGCCCCAATCTTCGGCATACATCGCTTTATGGCCGGCTGCGCAGACGCCAGCCACTAATTTATCGGGCGCCTGTGTGCCGCTTAGCATAGCCGGAATCCAGTCGGCACACTCGACCCACGAATAAGCCGCATTGAAGACGGGTTCATCTACATTCAGGCAGTGCCAGATTTTAGAGAAGAACCATTCGCTGGAATAAGTGCCGCCGCATTTAGCTAAATACTGCGGACGAATCTCGGCAGCGCGTTCGGTAATGGCGGCAGCTTCTTTGACACCCGTGTGATCTTTCCACAGCCAGGCCAATGCGTTCGGATTGTCGGCAAAAGCTGGATCATTCGCCAGTGCATTGCCATTTTCATCAACCGGAATCGGTGTGCTGCCGGTTGTATCCACGCCAATGCCAATCACTTGCTCCGGCGCAAAATCCGGCACAGTTTTGCCCGCTTGTTGCAGCGCCGCTTTGATGGTTTCTTCGGCTCCGGTCAAGTAATCCTGCGGATGCTGGCGCGCCAGATTCGGATCGCGCGATAAAACCACGCCTTCCTTTCCATGCGCATAAGTCCACACTGCTGTGCTGGCTTCCTGCCCATCCGCCACATTCACAATCAATGCGCGCACCGAATTGGTGCCGTAATCTAAACCGATAACGTATTCGTTGCTCATGTGTTTTATCTCCACCGCGTTTTCCCACCGCGTTGCGATGGGCTAATATAGGGCGCCCTTTCAGGGCTTACTTAGCTCTCAATCATCGCTTTGATGACATTGTCTTCATATTTGGCATTCATGCGAAAGGCTTCAGCGGCCTGGGCTAAGGGAAAGCGATGTGTTACCAAACTTTTCAAATCTATCTGCCCGGAAGCAACAAGCGGAATTGTGCGCTCGTAAACGTGCTTCATGCGGCGGCACATGAGAAGAGTCAAACCTTTGCGCCGCAGGGCCGAATGTTTCAGAGTGAGTTCATCTTCAAGCGGAATACCGACTAAAACCACAACGCCACCAGGCCGCGTGATTTCAACCGCTTGCTGCGCCGAATCCTGCACCCAGGCCGCTTCCAGGGAAACATCGACTTCCGTTTTTCCCGGCAGCGGCACAGCGCCGAATTGCTCGGCCATTTGCAAGCGCCAGGGCAGCTTTTCCGTAACATAAACCGTGCCCGCGCCGGCTAACTTCGCCAGTTGAATAATGCATAACCCAATCGGCCCGGCACCTAAAACAGCGACACTATCACCAACGCGAATGCGCGCTAAATTAACCGCGTGCAAAGCCACACCTAACGGCTCAAGCAAAGCCGCTTCATTATCCGAAATCGAATCCGGCACCGGATGGCAACAACGCGCCGGGACAAGCATCCACTGGCACAGGCTGCCGTGATTGGGATACAAGCCACAAAACTTTTGCTGGCGGCACAAGTTCGGATGACCACGCAAGCATTCACTACACGCGCCGCATGTCCACGCCGGATCAACAGCCACCCGTGTGCCGCTTGTGAAATTAACGCCCTCGCCAACTTCTTCAATCACGCCGGAAAACTCATGCCCCAAAGTCAGCGGCGAACCAAGCAGCGTATCCCCAATCGTTCCGCTTTCATAGGGATGCAAATCACTGCCGCAAATGCCGGTTGAACGCACGCGTAGCAATACTTCGCCCGCCTGCGGCGCGCCGGGATGCGGAATCTCATCAACTCTTAAATCGGCAGGGCCGTGTAATTGTGCGACGAGCATGGAATCTGGCATTTAAACCCGTCCCAGCCCTTGCGCCAGATGGTAATAAACCTCATTGGTTCGCAGGTCTTGCTTGAAGTTGCGAATCGTTGTGTCGCCGTCTATTGGCGCGAATTCGATGGCGGCGATTTCGGCGAAGTCTTCCATGTGTTCGGCTGTCAAGGCCTGGCTAAAGCCGGTGTGATGGGCGCCGCCGGCTAAAATCCAACTGGCGCAGGCGGTTTTAAAGTCAGGCCTGCACTCCCAGACGGCGCGGGCGACAGGCAGATTCGGAAGCGGTTCATCTGGTGCAACGACATCCACTTCATTCACCAGAAGTCGGAAGCGATTTCCCAAGTCCACAATCGAAGCGTTAATCGCCGGGCCGGGTGGCGTATCAAAGACCAGGCGCACCGGGTCTTCCTTGCCGCCGATACCTAAAGGATGAATCTGCAACGAGGGTTTATCGGCTGCGATGCTGGGGCAGATTTCCAGCATGTGCGCGCCTAAAACTTTGTGGCCCGATGGATGCAAATGATAGGTGTAATCTTCCATGAACGAAGTGCCGCCCTCCATGCCATCAGCCATTACTTTCATGGCGCGCACTAAGGCAGAGGTTTTCCAGTCGCCTTCGCCACCAAAGCCGTAGCCATCGTTCATCAAGCGCTGCACGGCGAGGCCGGGCAGTTGTTTTAAGCCGTGCAAATCTTCAAAGGTATCGGTAAAGCCTTTGAAGCCGCCTTCTTCTAAAAAGGCGCGCAGGCCCAGTTCAATGCGGGCGCCATCGCGCAACGCTTCATGGCGCTCGCCGCCTTTGCGCAATGCTTCGGCAACATTGTAAGAGCCTTCGTATTCAGCACAGAGATTATTCACATCAGCGTCGCCAATGGCATTGACTCTTTCGACCAAATCACCGATGCCATAGGAATTCACGGAATAGCCAAAGCGCATTTCGGCAGCGACTTTATCGCCTTCCGTAACGGCCACAAAGCGCATATTGTCGCCAAAGCGCGCAAAGCGGGCGCCCTGCCAGTCGTGCCAGCCGCGCGCGGCGCGCATCCAGGCCGCAAGGCGCGCTTGAACTTCTTCGTCATCCCAGTAGCCCACGATAACCTTGCGCGCCAGCCTCATACGCGCCCCGATGAAGCCGAATTCGCGGTCGCCGTGTGCGGCCTGATTAAGGTTCATGAAATCCATGTCAATGGAGTTCCAGGGCAAGTCGCGGTTGAACTGGGTATGCAGATGTGCGAGGGGCTTTTGCAAAACAGTCAGACCGCCAATCCACATTTTTGCCGGCGAGAATGTGTGCATCCAGCAGATTAAACCGGCGCAGTCTGGCGTATTATTGGCCTCCAAACACAGAGCGCGAATCTCTTCGGGCCGTGTGAGAACCGGTTTAAATACGACTTTTAAAGGAAGGCGCGGTGAAGCATCCAAACCCTGCGCGATCTGCTGTGAGTTGGCGGCCACTTGCTTGAGTGCTTCGGGGCCATATAGATGCTGGCTGCCTGTGACGAACCAAATTTCAGGCTGTGCGGCGTGGGAAATCATGAAAAGTCCTTGAAATTCTAATAAACAGCAGACGGTTTTTGATTAAGTCAGTGTGCGTCATTCCCGCGCAGGCGGGAATCCATGAATGACTGCCCATTTATTATTAGGTCGTGTCTAAAACTTATGGATTCCACCACCCGCAAGCGGGTTCCCAGCGCGGGAATGACGAGCCTTATGCCCTCAAAATACCTCTGTAAATCTGTTTGCGAAATTTTATTATACGCGCCTTGTTCAATTATTGCGCCCGCAGCATAGCGAATATCACTGTCGCGGCCATACCAACTAAAAGTGGAAAAGCGACGCGGCGCACCAAACGATCCGGTGGCGTATCGGTCAGTTGAGAGCACATCAAAGTTACGGCGGCAACCAAAGACATAGTGCGCCCGGCTGCTGCTCCTAAAGCGACGACAGCGCCGGTAGCTTGCGGCGAAAGATTTAACTCTTGGCCGGGGACGATGAAAAATGCAGCTAAGCTTTGGGTTGAGGCCATGCCCGAACCGCTGACGAAACCAAATCCAAGCGGAACAAAGCCGGCTAAAGGCAAAAGCGCGCCCGGTTGTTGTGTGACGAAATCTCCAATTACTTTATCCAGACCAATGTTTTTCACGCCCTCGCCAAAGCAAGTTGCGGCCACGATAATTGAGATGACATTGGCATAAGCGTAGCCCGCGCCCTCAAAAAAAGTGCCCGCTAACTCTTTAGCCTGTCGTGGTGCTGCTAAAGCGGCGCACAGCACGCCCACAATCATCGCGGCGCCGATAAGACGGCTATCAAAAGTGCCGGGCGCGTCTTTGGAATCTACTAACCATGACTCTGGAATGGGAATGAGTTCCCAGGGCTTGCCCACAATAATTAAAAGTGCCAGAGGCACTAAGGGCACAAGAGCTTTGAAAAAGTTGATTTTGAAATTGTCCTCGACTGCTTTCTCGGCAACTGTAGGCTCCTGTTGGGCAGCCCATAGTTTTTCGACTTTGTGACTTTGCAGCCAAAACAAACCTGTCGCAATGGGAACATGAACCAAAAGCAGTGGTAACATGGCCTGCACGCATAAAGAGGGGTCGAGCTTAATGCCTAAATTAGCGGCTTCGGCGGTGATAGTGCGAAATTCGGGCGCGCCGGGGTTGAGCAGTTCGCCGCCAATTGAAGCGCCCAGAAGCAGTGTGGCGCCGGTTGTTTCGGGGGAAACGCGCGCGGCTAACAAAAGCGGCACTAAGACGGCGCCCACAGCAACTGCGGTGCTGGTCTGGCTGATAATCGGAATATTGACGAAAAATGCGACCAAAACCGCGCCGGGAATGAGGAAAACACGCCCATGCTTCAGCGGGTTGGTTAAAAGATGCACCAGATGCCGGTCGCATTGCGTATGGCGTAAAACATAGGCAAAGCCCATAGCCGAACAGATGGGAATTACAAACTTTCCATCGGTTAACGTAGCGAAAAACCTCTGCGTTATGGTCGGAAGCGTTTGACTAATGGCACCTAAAGCGACGGCGGCTAAAAGCAGCGCCAGGCGCACATCCACGCGCCGAATCACGGCATAAACTGCAAGGGCGATGATCACCAGGCCGCCGAAAAGTATCATGCTTTATATTTCACCGCCGAGACGCGGAGAGGAATAGCCACGAAAAGGCGCAAAAAACACAAAAAAGAATGGGAGGTCTTCAGTTTTTTGCGGTTTTTGTGTCTTTTCGTGGCCATCTCTTTTTTCTTCTCTATGTCTCCGCGTTCTCTGCGATGAATTTTAAATTAAGCGTTTGACCAACTCCGGCAGTTCACCCAGGCGATTCAAAATGAAGTCGCATTTGCCGGGATACAGAGTCACATCCATAAAACGTGGGTCGGGAATGGCCGCAACAAGTGCCCCCGCGCTTTTGCCGGCCTGCACTCCCGCTAAAGCGTCTTCCACAACCAAACATTTAGGGGCCTCAACGCCGATTTCGCGCGCTGCCAGGAGATAAATATCAGGGTAAGGTTTGCCACGCGTGACTTGCTCGCCAGTGATGATGACATTGAAATACTTGGTCAGGTCGTGACGATTTAAAAATGGGCGAATTAAGCTGCCAACTGAACTTGTTGCTAAAGCGATAGGCAATTTGCTTTCGCGCAAAAATTCCATCACCGGCAAAACATCGGGGTAAATATCAATTTTTGTAGCGTAAAACTCCGCCGCGATGCGCGTGCGAAGCGGCAGCAACTCTTCTACGCTTTGCGTCAAATTGAAAGTTTCCTTATAAAACTGCAAAGCTAAAGGAAAACTCTTGCCTAAAACGTGCTCTTTGTGTTCGCCGTTGTATGTCACGCCGCATTCGGCCAGCATCGCGCCATCAATGGCATTCCAACCCGTTTCAGAATCGGCAATCACGCCGTCCAAATCAAAGAGAATGCCTTGTATTGGTTCATTTATCGCTTGAGTCATAATTTCGCGGCGCAGTGTAACTTAAACAGACAAAAGCAAACGGCAGCGAAAACTAAATTTTCGCTGCCGTTTGCTTTTGCATCA
>DASWNL010000438.1:0-13405 GCA_036399215.1 Abditibacteriaceae bacterium | reverse complement strand
CCACCTCACCACCTCACCACCTCACCACCCCATGTCTCTTCCCGTTCGTGAACTTCTCGCTGGTTACTTGCAAAAGCGGCACGATGTCATCTTGCGGCGCTTGCTGGCGCAGGTGCAAAGCGCGCCGGATTTGGATGAGGTGCGCGCGCTATCGCATAGCCATGATTATCAAAAATCGGTCAGTGATCTCATGCTGCTCCTGATTCGCAACATTGCGAATCCGAGTGACCGGCGCTGTTTTGATTACTTTAGCCAACGCGCAGGGGAGCGCTTCCGGCAAAGTGTGCCGACCGTGCAGATGCTACGCGTCATCGCCTTGCATCGCCAAATTTTGCACAAAATGGTGGCGCGCCAGTTCACGGATGAGCCGGGCGCTTCACGGCGCATGATCGAAATCATTGACGAGCAGTTTCGCGAAGTGGAACTGGCCTTGAGCAACTCTTACCAGAGCCAGCGCGACGAGCAGTGGCGCTTTTCGGAAACCAAATACTTTGCGTTGTTTGAAAACGCCAGTGAAGCGATTTTGTCGTTTCGGCCTGGCGAGGGATCAATTATCGAGGCCAACATGCAATGCGCGCGGCTTTTGGGACGCGAACGCCCGGCTTTACTTGAAACGCCGTTTGTTGAACTCTTTACGCCGGAACACCGCGAACAAGCGCAGTGGCTGGTGGAGCATCAGGCCGGCACTTCCAATGTGCGCGTCGAAGATATGACGATTCGTCGCAGCGATGGCCTCGCCGTGCCGGTTTCTCTTTCGTGCAACTGGGCGCAAATTGAAGGGCATGGCAGCGTGGCGCAGATTATCATGCGCGACATTACGCAACTACGCCAGATGCAGCGCGCCTTGCGTGATTATGCTGACCAACTCGAAAACCGCGTAGCCCTTCGCACGGGGGAATTGCAACACAGCCAGGAAAGATATCGCTCGCTGTTTTTGCAGGAGCAGCGTCGCGCCCAGCATCTTGAACTGGTCAACAGCATTGGCAAATACAGCTTTGAAAGCCTGCGCCTGGCAAAGCCCGACGATACCATCCTGAGCGATGGGGAGATTGCCGAGTTCTTGCATAATGTAGCGGCAACTATCCATCAACACTTTGCCGAATGCGACGTGACGATTTACCTGTGCGAGCGCGATTATGCGGATTTGCTGCAAGAGCGTGCCTTGCAATCGCCGCCTGTGCAGCCTTGTGCGGCTGGAGACTGCGGCGATTTAATAGTGGCGGCGCAAACCGGCGGGCGCGGACTGGCGCCGCCTCCTGGCATGAGACATCCGTTTAGTTTGGGCCTGGCCGGCGCCGCAGCGCACAGCGGTCAAATTGTCTTAGTTGAGCGCGAAGCGTGGCGCGATGAGCGCTATTTGCGTCCTGCGGGCACGCATCGCGATGCCGATTCCCAAATTTGCGTGCCGGTGATGATGGAAAACACCGTTATCGGCGTCATTACTTTGCAAGCCGAAGCCGAAAACGCCTTTGAAGAGCGTGATGCCGGTGCTTTGCAGACCGTGGCTTCGATTGTGGCAGGCCATTTACAATCGAGCCGCGTGCTGCGCGAGATGCGCAATCTGTCCGAGTTTCATCAAAACCTGACTAATACCATGCTGCATTCGCTGGTTATTACCGGCTGGGACGAAGAAATGCGTGTGGTCAATGAGCGTTTTTGCCAGACCCTGCGCGTGCAGCGCGAAGCCGTGTTGGGGCGGCCTCTGGATGAAGTTCTGGGAGAAGCGATGGCGCGCCATGAACTGCGTGAGAAATTGCGTGAAGTGTGTGCTACAGGCACTACGCATGAATTGCAAGACGTGCATGTGCGCGTGCGACCCGAAGGCTATCCCGAATACGGATTGGTTTTCGATGTGCGCATGTTTCGCATCTATTTTCGCGGTGAGCCGCAGGTGGCCGTGCTGATGATCAACGTAACGGCACGTTGGCGTCGCGAGCAGGAGATGCGCCTGATGAATGAAACCGGGCGCCTGTTGCAATCTTCGCTGGATGTCGCTACTGTTTTGCACGCCGTCTTGACCTGCATCACCGCCGGTTCGGCTCTGGGGTTCAATCGCGCTTTTGTCTTTTTGCGCGAGGAGAATGGCGATGTGCTGCGCGGGGCGAGGGCCTTAGGGCCATCGTCGCACGATGAAGCCTTACGCATCTGGTGGGAGCTATCACAGCAAAAGCTAAGCTTGACCGAGATTTTAGCCGAATCGCCCGCCGACGCGCCCCCCACACCCTTGCAAGAGCGCGTGGCAAAGATGACGCTGGATTTAACAAATCCTACTTTGCCGGCCCTGGCGACCGTGATTCATGAAGGCCTCGCCTTGAAGGTTACGGATCATGAGATGTTTGCCAATCCGCAGCAGCTCGTCCGGCAAAACGCTGAAAGCCGGACAGCGCGAGAGAGCGCGTTAGCGCGCCGCGATGAAGAGTATTTGCGTGAGTATTTGGCGGCGCGCGAGCTTTTTTCCGCTGGGGAACTCGCGATTGCTCCCTTAGTGGCTAAAAACCGCGTTATCGGCGCGGTGTTGGCCGATAACATTTATTCCGGCGCCTCTATTGATGATCAGGCCCTGCAAACGCTGGAAACTTTGGCGCATCAGGCCGGCCTGGCAATTGACAACGCCCGCACTTATCAAGCCTTGCAAAGGGCGCAAAACGATTTGCTGTCGGCAGACCGCCTGGTTGTCATCGGCGAATTAGCGGCACGCATCAGCCATGAAATTCGCAATCCCTTAGCGACTATTGGCGGCTGGGCGCATAACCTACAGCGCAAAGCCGATAATCCCGCCGATGTGATGCGCAAAGCGGGCATCATCGTCGAAGAAGTCAATCGTCTGGAAAGCTTGCTCACCGATGTATTGGGCATGGCTAAAGCGCGCCCCTTAAATTTGGAAGCGCAACAGGTCAATGAAATCGTCGAGCGCGCCTTGCTTTTGGCCGAAGCCGATATTCGTGCCAATCACGTTGAAGTGGTCAAGCAGTTCAGCGACTTGCCCTTAGCCCTGGTAGATCGCAACCGCCTGTTGCAGGCCATGCTTAATCTGATTCGTAATGGCGCGCAATCCATGTCGGATAAGTCTGATGGAAAACTCTATCTGGCTACGCGCCTTGGCCCATCAGTTGATTCGGTTGTGGCGGCGCATCCCGAAGCGCCTTCCTCCATCGAAATCGAAGTGCGCGACGAAGGTCGAGGCATTTCGCAGCAGGCTATCAAACAAGTTTTTGATCCGTTTTTCTCAACCAAGCTCAGCGGCTCCGGTCTGGGGCTTTCGGTTACGCGGCGCATTGTGCAAGATCACGGCGGTGAAATTTCCGTGGAGTCGAAACCGGATGAAGGCACTACTTTTGTGCTGCGCCTGCCGTTTCATCCTGTTCCTCCGGCTATTCCTCTTGATTCTTGCGGCGAAGAAGAAATTTCTCAAGATTAGCGGCGATTAACATAGCGTTAAGACGCCCGCCTTTGTAGAATTGAAACGTCCCCACCACCAAATTTTAGGGGTCGCACGCAGAAACGACACAACGAACGTTTATAAGCGAACGTTTAAAAACGAACGTTTAAAACTGACGGTTAGAAACGGCCTTGGAGGCGCTTGATGCTTGAATCCTTTGCTCCCCCATCCGACACCGCCATGGACAATTTAGAATTTCAAGAGAACGACTTCTCTTTACATGCCGAAGACAGGCCCCAGGAAGAATGTGGCGTCTTCGGCATTTATGCGCCAGGAGTAGATGTAGCCCGGCGCACTTTTTTTGGCATTTTCGCGTTGCAGCATCGTGGGCAGGAGTCCGCAGGCATCGCTGTCAGTAGCGGCGCTGTTCCTGATGGCGCTGTCAACACCGGCGATGCCATGAAACTGCATACAGCGATGGGTTTGGTTTCGCAGATTTTCTCACAGGAAATCCTCGAAGGCCTGACCGGGAACATTGCTGTCGGTCACACCCGCTATTCGACGACAGGCTCTTCGTCAGCATGCAATGCCCAACCGATTCTCGTCAATTCTCCCGAAGGCCAGTTGGCCTTAGCGCACAACGGCAATCTGGTGAATGCCGCCACTTTGCGCGAGGATCTGGAAAATTCCGGCGTTGAGTTTTCGACTTCGATGGACACCGAAGTTATGGGCCGCATCATCGAAAGCTGCCACGACTGCACTTTGGAAGAAGCCCTGCTGGACATGATGCGCCGCGTGCAGGGCGCCTATTCATTAACCATGATGACGCAGGACACGCTCATTGCTCTACGTGACCCAAATGGCGTGCGTCCCTTGTGTTTAGGCCAACTTAGCCCTGAAGAAGGTGGTGGCTACGTTGTCGCCAGTGAAACCTGCGCTTTGAACGTGGCCGGCGCCAAGTTTGTGCGCGAAATTGAGCCGGGCGAGATTCTTTTCATCAATAAAGACGGCCTGGAATCGGTTCATTACAAGGGGCCAGCCGAGGAGCGCGAAGATCGTCCGGCTTTGTGCATCTTTGAGTTCATTTATCTGGCGCGCCCGGATTCGCAGTTGATGAATAAAAACGTGCATCACGCACGCCGCAGCATGGGTGAACTACTGGCCAAGCAGGCACCCTGTGACGCGGATGTAGTTATCGGCGTGCCCGATTCGGGCTTGCCGGCGGCCATTGGTTATGCCACGGGCAGCGGCATTCCTTATCAGGAAGGCTTGATTAAAAACCGCTACATCGCGCGCACTTTTATTCAGCCCGACCAAACGCAGCGCGAACTTGGCGTGCGCATGAAATTAACGCCGCTTGAAGACGTTTTAGCTGGCAAGCGCGTGGTTGTCGTGGAAGATTCCATTGTGCGCGGCACAACGACCAAGCGCATCGTGCAGATGATTCGCGATGCCGGGGCAACCGAAGTGCATTTGCGCATTTCCAGCCCACCTTACAAGTGGCCCTGCTTTTACGGCATTGACACCGCTGCGCGCAAGGATTTGATCGCGTATCAACGCAGCGTCGAAGAGATTCGCCAATATAATGGCGCCGATTCTTTAGCTTATATTACGATGGATAATCTGATTGAAGCCGTCGGCCAACCGAAATCGGTTTTTTGCCGCGCCTGCTTCGATGGTGAGTATCCTATCTCCATTCCACAGGATATTAAGTTCACCAAGCTGGTTCTGGGTGAAGACGGTCACAATCACATTGTGAATGGCGTAAACGGCGTCAATGGCTATGCCAAGCCTCAAGCCGATTCCGGTGACCCCGGCCCGGAAAGCGAAAGTGAACTCTCGGTCATCGCTTGATTCAGAGAACGCAAATCGCGCAAATGAACGCGAATTTACGCACATTCTTTTTGAGAAATTGCGTTTATTCCCTAAAATTTGCGTGATTTGCGTTCTCTGCAAAGTTTTATGCCTAAATCCACTGTAGAAGAAATTCGCGCGCGTTTTGATGCTGATGTGGAGCGGTTCTCCAATCTGGAAACCGGTCAGTCCGCAGCGATAGATTCACCGCTTTGCCTGGAACTGATCGCGCAAGTGTCAAGCGCCGTTTCGCCTCATGCAAAATCCCTGCTTGATGTCGGCTGCGGCGCCGGGAATTACACACTCAAACTTTTACAAGCATTGCCGAATCTCGATTGCACTCTTGTTGATTTAAGTCTGCCCATGCTGGAGCGTGCCAGACAGCGCGTAGAAGCAGCGACAAGCGGCCCCGTTCACATCCTTCAGGGTGATATTCGAGACATTGAACTGGGTGAGGCGCGCTTCGATGTCATTGTCGCTGCTGCGGTTTTGCATCATTTGCGCAGTGAAAGCGAGTGGCTGGCAGTCTTTCGTAAATTCCACCAGGCCTTGACAACTGGCGGCTGCCTGTGGGTTTTCGACATGGTCGAGCACACCTTGGCGCCCGTGCAAAATTTAATGACAACACATTATGGCGATTATTTGAACGAGCAGGGTGGCGCGGCTTATCGTGACAAGGTTTTCGCCTACATCGAAAAAGAAGACACTCCCACCCCTTTGATGCAACAACTTGATTGGCTGCGCACCGTTGGCTTTGAGAAGAGAGAAGTGCTGCATAAAAGTAGCTGCTTCGCGGCCTTTGGCGCCGTAAAAGATTAAATTCTATGACTGAAACTCCCGTTACTTACGCTTCTGCGGGCGTAAATATTGAAGCTGGTAACGAAGTGGTGCGACGCATTAAGAGTCATGTGGCGCGCACTCATATTCCCGGCGTATTAGGTGGAATTGGTGGCTTTGGCGGCCTGTTCCAGCCTGATTTAAGCGGTTACAGCGAGCCGGTTTTAGTTTCCGGCACCGATGGCGTCGGCACCAAGTTAAAGCTGGCCTTTCAACTGGATAGGCATGATACGGTCGGCATTGATTTGGTCGCTATGTGTGTCAATGATGTGCTTTGTGGTGGTGCCAGACCGCTGTTTTTCCTGGATTACTTTGCAACAGGCAAATTAGAACCGGAAACTACCGAAGCCGTAGTCAAAGGCATTGCCGATGGCTGCGAACAGGCTGGGTGCGCTCTGATTGGTGGCGAAACCGCCGAACTCCCTGGCTTTTATGCGCCCGGCGAATATGACCTGGCCGGTTTTTGTGTGGGAATCGTGGACAGGCCAAAAATCATTGATGGCTCGCAAATCACGCCCGGCGATGTGATTCTCGGTTTACCGTCCAGCGGCCTGCATTCTAATGGCTTTTCCTTAGCGCGTAAGGTATTGGAGCCGCTGGGCTACGAAACAATTGATTCAAGCCTCAATTGTTCCATTGGCACAGCCATGTTGGAACCAACACGCATTTATGTGAAACCGGTTTTGTCCTTGCTGGAAAAAATTCCCGTTAAAGGCATGGTTCACATTACGGGCGGCGGCTTTTACGAGAACATCCCGCGCGTTCTGCCGCAAAATACGCGCGCTGTCATTCAAAAAGGCTCCTGGCCCATTTTGCCGCTCTTTACAATGATTCAGCAACAAGCGAGCATTGCCGAACGCGAAATGTTCACCACATTCAACATGGGCATCGGTTTAGTCCTGATCGTGGCAGCACAGGATGCCGAAGCGGCACAAGCGCATTTGCAGATGCAAGGCGAAACGGTTTATCAACTGGGCACAATTGAAGTGGGCGAAGCCGAGGTTATTTTAAATCAATAAACTTCCCTTGCAATATAAAAGAGCGAAACGTATAATTTGTAGGGCCGTCTGGCCGGAGTCGTTTTAAGCGAGTCGTTTCAAAGCAATTTGAAAATTGAATCTATAGCGGGGCGTAGCGCAGCTTGGTAGCGCGTCTGTTTTGGGAACAGAAGGTCGTCAGTTCAAATCTGGCCGCCCCGATAGAGTGCGGAGGTAGCTCAATGGTAGAGCCTCAGTCTTCCAAACTGATGACGCGAGTTCGATCCTCGTCCTCCGCTTTGCGATTTCAACCTTTAGCGCCCGTAGCTCAATGGATAGAGCGGCTGACTTCTAATCAGTAGGTTGAAGGTTCGATCCCTTCCGGGCGTATCGAAACCAGGCGACAACCAGACTGAAGCCGAACGGCGCTTAGAACTAACGCTTTCGTTGACAGAAGCAGGCAACTTGGAGTAAAATGGGCTGAGCGCGAAGCCGGTTCTCGCGCTTTTTTGTTGCCCGAAAATGGCGGCACGAGGCTGGCAGGTTTTGTGGTGATAACAACTCGTTGATAACAACTACGGGATTATGGCCTACAAAAGCGTTGAGGATCGTAAAGCGTATCATAAAAAATGGTATGCCGAAAATAGGGCGCGCAGAGTTCAACAAATACGAGCCTATCAATCTCGTGAGCATGGAAAGTTTGCCGCCTACAAAGCGACTTTAAGTTGTTGCGTTTGCGGTTATGCACGTTGTGCAAGAGCATTAGAGTTTCATCATTTGGCTGGTGAGACTAAAGAAGCTGAGATCAATAGGATGTTGCAGCATGACAAGGCTTCATTTGTTCGTTTGATGCGGGAGATCGCAAAATGTCGTGTGCTTTGCGCAAACTGTCATCGTGAATTGCATGACGGATTGATAGAACTGCCGGCGTAGCTCAACGGTAGAGCGGCTGATTTGTAATCAGTAGGTTGCGGGTTCGATTCCTGTCGCCGGCTTGTAGTTTTAGTGTTGTCTGAGCGTTGTTTTGCAGCGTTAAAGACGTTTTGCACCTTTATAATTTGTTTTTCGCAGGGGTGGCCGAGCGGTCAATGGCAACAGACTGTAAATCTGTCGACGTAAGTCTACGGGGGTTCGAATCCCTCTCCCTGCACTTTAAGAGTTAGGAGTTTTGAGTTAAGGGTTTTGAGTTGAAGCAGAATTAACTCAGAACTCTTAACTCAAAACTCTTCACTGCTGTTTAGTGCCTTTGTAGCTCAGTGGTAGAGCACTTCATTGGTAATGAAGAGGTCGCGGGTCCGATTCCCGCCAAAGGCTGTGGCAATTGATAATCGTGGATAATTGCAAGTTGACGAATTTTATCCACGACAAATAGGAAAATCATGGCGGCTAAAAATCAAACCAAATTAACTCTGGCTTGCGCCGATTGCAAAGAGCGCAACTACCAGTCGTCCAAAAACAAGAAGAACGTAAAAGACCGGTTGCGCTTGCAGAAATTCTGTCCGCGCTGCCGTAAGCACACCGAACACGCGGAAACGCGCTAACGACAATTTTGAATTATGAATTTTAAATTTTGAATGAAGTGAGCTAATTCAAAATTTAAAATTCATAATTCAAAATTGCTGTTAGGAGAGTAGCTCAATTGGCAGAGCACCGGTCTCCAAAACCGGGGGTTGCGGGTTCGATTCCTGTCTCTCCTGTGAGCGATTTGAAATCGTTCTGTAATCCGAAATCAAAATTTCAATTTTGATTTCCTTTGTCCTGAATTCTTTTTCGTGGGAGAGGCACGAAGCGCAGCGGAAAACCTGGAAAGTATTTAAGAAGTTTTAAGCAGTTTTCCGTGAGCAGACGCGAAACATGGCCATCGTTAAAACCACAGCACCCGGAGAGGACTTTCCGGGGAAGAAAAATCCCAATAAAGACGTGCCGGCTAAAGCCGGCGCGCGGCCTGGTGGCGTGCAAGTGCGCCCGGCGACTGCCGTCAATTCCAAAACGTTTCTACAAGACACCATTACCGAGTTGAAACGTGTGGTCTGGCCGTCGCAGGAGCAACGCATTGCGGGCACTATTGTGACTATTGGGTTGTTGATTTTCTTCTCGCTCTACATTTACGGTCTGGATCGTCTGATCTCAGTTGTCTTCAACTCGCTTGGTCTCCCCACTTAAATTCTGAATTAAGGCAGCGGCATTATTTGAATTGTCGTGCTGGAGTGCAAACTTCGGCATGATAGGCTTATGTGCTACTTGCTGGTAAGGCTTGTTTGTAGGCTTGTGTCGCCGTCCTGATTTTAAACGGGGCGGGCGGAGGTGAACCATGTCGAAACACTGGTATGCGGTGCATACCTATGCCGGTCAGGAAGAAAAAATTAAGTCGAACATCGAGCGGCGCGTCGAAAAGGCGGGGCTGCAAACGCGCATTGCGCGCGTTTTGGTGCCGACCGAGGAAGAAGAGCGGATGCGCAACAACAAGCGCGTCAAGGTCAAAAAGAAAATCTTCCCCGGCTACGTCCTTATCGAGATGGAAATGGACGATGAAACCTGGCATTTCGTGCGCGAAACAGTGGGTGTGACTGGCTTTTTAGGCCAGGTAACCGGCACAGCAACGCGCCCCATGCCCTTGCAGGACGACGAAGCGCGTCGCTTGCTGGGCGAAACCGGCGAAGTGGTGCCACCCTCGCGGATTTTCCACAAAGGCGAGCTTGTCAGCGTTGTGGCAGGCCCATTTGCCGGCAACGAAGGCCGCATTGATGACATCAACGCCAAATCGGAAAAACTGACGGTCATGATTCCGATTTTTGGTCGCGAAACTCGCGTGGATTTAGATTTCTCGCATGTGGAGAGAGTTAGCTAAAAGCTATTAGCGATTAGCTTTTAGCAGATAGCTTTGAGGCGGCAGAAGTGCAACCTTTGCAAGGCTAACCGCTAATAGCTAACAGCTAAAAGCTAAAAAGGAAAAGACAATGGCAAAGAAAGTTACAGCCATCATCAAACTGCAATTACCGGCAGGCTCAGCCACTCCGGCACCACCAGTTGGCCCGGCTTTGGGTCAGCATGGCGTGAACATCATGCAGTTCGTGAAGGCTTACAACGAGATGACTGCCGCTCAATCGGGCACAATTATTCCGGTTGAAATCACGGTTTTTCAAGATCGCTCGTTTACCTTCATCACCAAGACGCCGCCGGCTGCGGCGCTTTTGACGAAAGCGGCGGGCCTGCAAAAAGGCAGCGGCGTGCCCAACAAAACCAAAGTGGGCAGCATTACCGAAGCGCAGTTGCGCGAGTTGGCGCAAGTGAAACTGCCCGACCTGAACGCCAGAGATGTCGAAGGCGCCATGAAAATTTTGGCAGGCACGGCGCGTTCGATGGGCATTGAGATTAAGGGTTAAAAGGAGCGACGATGGCGAATAAACATGGAAAGCGTTATCGCGCCCTGGCGGAAAAGATTGACGCGCGCCAGCTTTACGACTTGAACGAAGCCGTGCAACTGGTCAAAGATACCGCCAACGCGAAATTCGACGAAAGCGTGGATGTGACTCTGGTGTTGGGTATTGACCCACGCAAGGGCGATCAACAGGTGCGCGGCACCATCACACTGCCACATGGCACGGGCAAAACACCACGCGTAGTGGCTGTCGCGCGGGGCGAAGCCGCAACCGCTGCCGAAGCCGCCGGTGCTGATGTCGTAGGTGCTGAAGATTTGATTGCACAGATCGAAAAAGATGAAGTGCAATTCGATGTTTTGGTGGCGACACCGGACATGATGCGCCTCATTTCACGTCTGGGCAAAAAGCTGGGGCCGCGTATGCCGAATGCGAAAAGCGGCACCGTTGGCCCCGATTTAGGGCGTATCGTTGGCGACCGCAAAAAGGGTCAGATCGAATATCGCAATGAGCCAAAAGCGGCGGTTGTGCATTCGATCATCGGCAAAGTCAGCTTTGAGCCGAACGCGTTGCAAGAAAACGCCAATGCGTTGATTGATGCTATCAAAAGGGCCAAGCCGTCCTCGGCTAAAGGCACTTATTTGAAGGCGATTACGCTTTCTTCAACAATGGGGCCGGGCGTTAAGGTTGACCCTGCAAGCGTGCGCTAAGCAGAGCGAGGAGGAAAATCATGGTTGAAAAACATTACAAAGACAAACAAGCCCTCGTCGCCGAGCTACACGAAAAGTTAGCCAGCGCTTCGACGGTTGTTATCACTGAATATCGCGGCCTCAAAGCCGGTGACATGGTGAAACTGCGCCAGGCGTTGCGTGGCTCGAATGTTGAAGTGCAAGTGGTCAAAAACAGCCTGCTGCGTCGCGCTGCACAGGGCACGCCCAGCGAAGAATTGGTTGGCGACATCAGCGGCCCAACCGCTGTGGCGATTGGTTTTGGCGAACCGGCTGAAGCGGCCAAAGTTCTCAGCGACAACGCTAAAACATTTGAAAAATTCAACTTGCAGAACGGCCTGGTCGAGAAAATGGTCGTTTCCAGCGAACAACTGGCCGCTATTGCCAAACTGCCCGGCAAAGATGAAATGCGTGCCAAAGCTGTTGGCGCGCTGCAAGGCCCATTGGCCGGATTAGTATTCACGTTGCAAGGTGTGCTGACGCAATTCGCCGGCACCCTGCAAGCCAAGATAGAAAAAGAGAGCGCTTAATCATGGTCAGGCGAACTTTGAATTTTAAATTTTAAATTTTAAATTGATTTTGGTCATTTGAAATTCAAAATTCAAAATTCAAAATTCAAAATTTAACCTGCCCGGCGCGAAGGAGAGATTTACAAATGGCGAGCGAAAAAGTTACGCAAATTATGGAGTTAGTCGGCGGCATGACTGTCCTCGAACTCAACGAACTGGTAAAGACCCTGCAAGACGAGTGGGGCGTAACCGCAGCAGTAGCGGCGGCTCCGGCTGCTGGTGGTGGCGGCGGTGGCGGCGATGCCGCTCCGGTAGTGGAAGAATCAACGGAATTCCAGGTTGTTTTGAAGGAATTTGGCGCCAAGAAATTGGACGTTATCAAAGCTGTGCGCGAAGTTTTGCCGACCCTCGGCCTCAAAGAAGCCAAGGACTTGGTTGAAGGCGCTCCTGCCGACGTGGGCAACCCCGTCGCGAAAGAAGAAGCCGACAAGATCAAGGAAAAACTCGAAGGCGCCGGTGCCGTTATCGAAGTCAAGGGTGTATAAGTCTTTTCACCAACAAAAAGGCCGCGCGAGGAATTTCCTCGCGCGGCCTTTTTGTTAGGGCATTGCCTTATTGAGTTGTTAGTTATACAGACATATATTTCCAATTAGCATCTTGAATTACAAAATGTTCCCAATCTTCCAACATACGCTCTAAAAATTCGGTAAAGCTATCAGCTAATTTTTCTTGACTATCTGTTTCGTGATTCCATTTTAGAATTTGGTTGCCACCGACAAACCCCATAAGGAACATATTTCCTCCTCCATCGCTTCCGATAGGCATCATAATTGACTGGCTATCAGTATGAAAAACGTGAAGTAACTGGGTATCTGCAAATAGTGATTTGATGTGTGAAGCGCCCATTATTGAGTAGCCATTCCAAATATCCATAGCTGAGATAGTGCCACATAATTCTTGAAACGCAACAAAATCTTGAGGAAGTGGAGCCTTGATTGCATCTTCAAGCGACACAATGTCAGCTTGAGGAGAGCCAGTTCCGAAAACTGGCTCTTTCAGTTGGTAGATGCAAGGCACAGCGGGGATTTTAGTTCCAGTTGAGCGAAGGCGATCAAGAATGTTTTTAATTTGTGACTCATAGTCTTGCATTAGGAATCTATTGATGTTCCAAGCGTAAGAGGTTGCTTGTTTAGAAGAGGATACATTTCGCTACTCCAGATCATCCGGCGCTGTAAATAAAAGCGGCGTTTCGGGGATGTCGAGGCTTTCGTAGATTTCTTGCAGCGAAAAGGTGACTTCTGGCTCGGTTAAAGGGAAATTGTCGCTGCGTTGGCTGTAGCTTTGTTCAAACCAGGCGCCATTGGTTTTGTGGTAATGCATGACTCTCACGCGGTTTTGCCAGATGAGAATGTAATCGGTTAATGATTCGATGAGTTTGTATTCGTCGGGCAATTTCTGCGTGATTAAACGTGCCTCCAGATATAGCGACGATTTCACCGTCCCAGAATTCGTTCTTGAAAGGCGAGGTTTCTTCCAGTGCCCAGTATTCTTCTTCGCTGTAAAGTTTTCGAGCGACGGCTTGCATGAGGCGTAGTTTAGTTTGGTTGATAATTCACCGCAGAGACGCGGAGGAAAGAAGAAATAGATGGCCGCGAAAAAACGCAAAAGACACAAAAAGTTCCCTGCCGTTTTTTGTGGGTTTTGTGCCTTTTTGCGGCTATTCTTCTCTGCGTCTCTGCGGTAA
>DASWNL010000437.1:0-2594 GCA_036399215.1 Abditibacteriaceae bacterium | reverse complement strand
CAGGTTGGAAGCAAGGCCGTTTACATTGTCGGTTAAGTCTTTCCAGGTTCCCGACACGCCGCGCACTTCGGCCTGGCCGCCCAGTTTGCCTTCGGTTCCTACTTCGCGCGCCACGCGCGTTACTTCAGCGGCAAAGGAGTTCAACTGATCCACCATGACGTTGACGGTGTTCTTCAATTCAAGAATTTCACCGCGCGCATCTACTGTAATCTTTTGCGATAAGTCACCGTTCGCTACCGCTGTAGTAACCAGGGCAATGTTACGCACCTGGTTAGTCAAGTTGGAAGCGAGGCCGTTTACATTGTCGGTTAAGTCTTTCCAGGTTCCTGAAACGCCTTTCACATCAGCCTGCCCACCCAAGATACCCTCGGTGCCCACTTCTTTAGCCACACGGGTTACTTCACCAGCGAAGCTGGAAAGCTGATCCACCATCGTGTTGACCGTGGTGCCGATGCGCAGGAATTCCCCTTTAACAGGTAAGCCTTCAATTTCCAGCGCCATCTTTTGCGACAGGTCGCCCTGCGCCACCGCAGTAATTACGCGGGAAACTTCAGTTGTAGGACGGGCCAAATCGGAAATCAAGGCGTTGATGGAGTTGACCGAAGCAGCCCACGACCCTCTGGCTTCAGGCAAGGAAGCCCGTTCGTTCATGCGCCCTTCGCTGCCTACAGTGCGAGCCACACGCTCAATTTCACCAGCCATATTCTGGTTGAGCGTGACGACATCGTTAAAAGCACGATGCAGGTCAGTCAACTTCCCATCAAGTGGGGTATCAAGACGCACTGAAAAATCACCGTTTTTCGCGGCGTGCAGTGCATCCAAAAGCGGCTGCAATTGAGCCGCTGTGTAAATCGTTGCCGCCGGCACACTGATTGGAGCATCGGCTGGGGCGTCGGTTTGAGGAACAGCAGAGAACTCGTTAGACATAGGAACTTTGAAAGACCTTCCCTACAAAATAAACAATTTGTTACAGCATTTTACGCGGCTTCGTAAGAAACCGCGTGAGAGTAAACAGAAACTGTTTCTGCCCACCAGCAATTTAAGCCATGAAGGGACGATCCATGGGATCGCCCCTTACAAATAAGAAACCTATTTAAACGGTGCAAAATAGTTTGCCGTGTCGTGATATTTATCGTGATTTGTCGGTAACGCCGCAATTTTATAATGAATAACTCAAGTATAAACGGAAAGTCAAAAAAAAACTCAAGTAGAGCGAGTTGCCGGAGCATTTTTTGTGCGCGCCTCGGCTAATTTTTGCAGGGCATCCTGATATTCCTGCGAACGTGACCACTCATTCAGGTTTTGAATGCGCTCATCGAGAAAGGGGTTGGCCGAAATTGCCGTGCCGATTTTGTATTGTGTGGAGATTTCTTTACCCTCAACGCTGATGCGCCCGGCCTGGTTGACGTATTCTTCTACGTCTTCAGGAGTAACCTCGGCCTCGTTCATAATCGGGTCACTAAAAGCGTGCATTTTTAATATGCCGCGCAGTAACAATTTGTGATCTTTCACCAGGAGCAAAGTAAGGCGGTCGCCGGTCTGATTTGCCAGTTCCAGCCAGGACATTTGCAAAAGCGAGCTATAAAACCCAACCGGCCATACCAAAAGGCGCACCGCAACAGGCGTTTTAGCGACAAATTCAATCAACATCAGGCGCGCCGTGTGGCGCTGCGAAGCATGAACAAGGGTGCGAAGCGCCAGGCAATCCAGTTCGGGTGGAGCAAGGGATTCGGCAGCGCCTTTTGTTGCCATGAAAAAATAGGGGTCTTTGCGACCCATAAGGCGCACTTGAGGCACCACTTCATCGCTGATGAAACCTTCCGGTTCCGTTACGCCCAGCATGGCGCTGCCTTTGGCTAAAACGGCTTTGAGGCGTGGCGATTTTTTGGTGGTAATTTCAAATTCCGGCCCATGCAGGCGCAAGCGGCGCAAAACCATGCGCGGCACCAAAACATAGTAAACGAAAATCGAACCAATCCACCACGCTGATAAGCCCATAGCTATGGGCTGCGTATTTGGATGCCCGAACGGCAGGCCACAGATCATCAACATGATGGCGCACCAGATGAAAAACGCCTTTAAGCCTTCACTGCGTTCGCCGGGCGCTCCATAATCGCTGAGTTGTGCCGGGGGCGGCGCATCAGCAGCCACACGTAAGCGCTCTTTGTCCTCGATTTTAACCTTGACGGGCATGAGAAATAATTAATAGTCGGAATTCGGCAGTCAGGCAAACAATAGCAGGTAAACAATAGTAAGCAGCAACCAACAAGGGATTTTACTGAATCCTCTGTGGTTTATGCTTACTACGAAAGTTACTCTTTATTTTAACGATGTTATGTTCGAGGCGGCACGGCGGCTTGACGGTTTCTCAAGAATCTTCACGTTTATTGGCTTTTAAGGTTATCATTTAGCTTGTCAGCGGAGGTAGCCTCTTCACTTTCATGCGGCTTGCGTTGGATTAGAATGTGCTGTGGGCGACGGCTGCGCATTTTATTGACCGTCAGTGTTACGGTTTCGCTTTCTAATTCCACAACCACATGGTCGCCTACCGCCGGAGCACGGCCCAAACGCTCGATAACAAAACCGCCGATTGT
>DASWNL010000436.1:0-6075 GCA_036399215.1 Abditibacteriaceae bacterium | reverse complement strand
CGCAAGATGCACAGGAGATTCTCGAAAAAGCGCCCAAACCCGGCACTACGCTGGGGCTTTACACGCATATTCCGTTTTGCCGGCGGCGCTGCCATTTTTGTTACTTCAAGGTTTATACCGACAAAAACGCGCAGCAGATTGCCGGTTATGTGGATAGCGTTTTAAGCGAACTCAAAACCTATGCGGCCAAGCCCTTTATCGGTGGACGCAAGCCGAACTTCATCTACTTTGGTGGTGGCACGCCCAGTTATTTGTCAACGACGCAGTTGCTGCAACTAACCGATGGCATGAAAGCGCTTTTGCCATGGGATGAAGTGGAAGAAGTAACTTTTGAATGTGAGCCGGGCACCCTGACCGAGCACAAAATCAATGTGCTCAAAGAGATCGGTGTCACGCGTCTGAGTCTGGGCATTGAAAACTTTACGGACGAACTGCTTCGCTTAAACGGGCGCGCTCATGAATCGAAAGAGATTCGGCGTGCTTATGGTTTTGCGCAAGCAGCAGGCTTTCCTCAGATTAACATTGATTTGATTTCGGGAATGCTCGGCGAAACTGAAGAAAACTGGCGCGAATGTGTGCGCCAGGCCATTGAACTTGCGCCTGATAGCGTGACGATTTATCAGATGGAAATTCCTTATAACACGGCGATTTTCAAAGGCATGAAAGAAGAAGGCACCGATGTCGCCCCTGTGGCGACATGGAGCGAAAAACGCCATTGGGTGGATTATGCTTTCAGCGAATTTGAAAAGCATGGCTATACTGTCAGCAGCGCTTACACGGTTGTGAAAAACCCCGAAAAAACCAAATTCGTTTATCGTGACCGCTTGTGGGAAGGCGCCGATTTGCTGGCTGTGGGTGTTTCGTCCTTTGGTCACATTGGTGGCGTGCATTATCAGAACGAGGCCAACTTTGTTCCTTATGTCGAAGCGGTAGGGCGGGGCGAACTGCCCATCTATCGCGCTTTAATTCCAACCCAGGAAGAGCTTTTGGTGCGCGAATTTATTTTGCAAATGAAGCTGGGGCATCTGGAATTTGCTTACTTCAATGAGAAGTTTGATGCTAACGTCGAAGAAAAATTCGCTGTGCCTTTAGCTCGCTTGCAAGATTGGGGCGTGGCACATATTGAAAACGGCAGGCTTGAACTAACGCGCGAGGGCTTATTGATGGTTGATCGCTTATTGCATGAGTTCTTCTTACCCCAGCATCGCGCCGCTAAATAAAGTTCCATGAGCGATTCAAGCCCTTTCGCCGCCCTGGAAAAATTTTATCAGCGAAACAAGCAACCTTTGCCGGAGGTTGAACTGATTGAGCCTGAAGCGATCCCGGAGCCGTATAAGTCGCTTTTGGTTCACGAGCGTGACATGACCTCCACTCTGGAGCGCTTTCACGGCGGGCGTTGCCACGTTCACGCTTTGCAGTGCATTGAAGATGAGAACTACTCGCGCTTAGTGGTTTTGGAACTGGATAAATCAGACAAGCCTGTTGAGTTTGGAGCTATAACAATTCATCTACAAAACTTCGACAAAGTGGCACGCGATTTGATTTTACAACGTCAAAAGCCACTGGGCGCGATTTTGAATGAAGAAAATATCCCCTATGTGTCTTCTCCGCAGGCTTTTTTCCGCATCGCTTGCGATGAATTGATTTGCCAAACTCTGCGTCTGGAAAATTCAGAGTGGCTTTATGGGCGATGTAATTGTCTGACTCTGAAAGAGGGCCAGATTCTGGCGGAAATTGTAGAAGTTTTACCCCCGGCTTGAAGCATTACGGAAGGAATCTTATGCAGGAATTCGATGCGATTATTATTGGTGGTGGCCCGGCGGGTGCAACGGCGGCGGCAACGCTTGCCATGCGTGGGCGCAATGTCGTGGTGTTAGAGCGGGAGCATTTTCCACGTTATCACGTCGGCGAATCCATGATGCCCTATTGCTACTACACGCTGGAACGGCTTGGCTTGATTGAGCAAATGAACGCGCAGAATTTCACCAAGAAATATAGCGTGCAATTCGCCAGCGCTAATGGCAAAATGTCGCAGCCGTTTTACTTTTTCCAGCATTACGATCATCCTTCTTCAACCACCTGGCAAATCTGGCGTGACCGTTTCGACCTGATGCTGCTTAATAATGCGCGTGATAAAGGCGCGACAGTTCACGAAGGCATGACGGTGCGCGAAGTGATTCAAGAAGAGGGCGCCGCCGTTGGTGTGCGCGCTGTGGATGAAGACAAAAAAGTGTATGAGTTCCGCGCGCCGATGACCATTGATTGTTCGGGCCGCAGCGCGCTTTTTGCGGGCCAACAGAAGTGGAAAGTGCGCGACCCGGAACTCAATAAAATCGCTATCTGGACATATTATAAAGGCGCCAAGCGCGACGAAGGCTACGACGAAGGCGCGACTACTGTTGCTTATATTCCAGATAAAGGTTGGTTCTGGTATATCCCGTTGCCCGATGACATTGTCAGCGTTGGCGTTGTGGCCGAAGCCGATTATTTATATCGCGATGGCCGCGACCTGGAAGCAATTTTCCAGCGCGAAGTTAAAGAAAACCCCTGGGTTGAAGAGCACTTAGCACCGGGCACGGTTTGCGACCAGTATCGCGTAACAGCGGAGTTTTCTTATCGCGCCAAGCATTGCGCATCTGATGGAATCGTTTTAGCAGGCGATGCTTTTGGCTTTCTTGATCCGGTCTTCTCTTCTGGTCTTTTTTTAGCGTTGCGTGGCGGGGAAATGGTGGCCGAAGAAGTGGATGCGGCTTTGAGCGACGGCGATTATTCAGCGGCGCGTTTTGAAAAATACGGCTGTGAGATGCATCGCGGCATCGAAGCCATGCGCCGCCTGGTTTATGCCTTTTACGATACCGATTTCACCTTCAAAACTCTGTTCATGGCACGCCCCGATTTGCGGCCCGATGTAACCGATTGTCTGATTGGCGATTTATGGCGCGATTATGAAGATTTAACGATGGAATTGAAGCGCTTTGCCAAAGTTCCCGAACCGGTAGAACATGGCGCGCCATTGGTTAGGGAAAAGATCACTGCGTAGATTAACGATTGAATGCAAATTCTTTATCTCACTTCCGGCACGGGAAGTTACTATTGCGGTTCCTGTATGCGTGACAACGCGCTTATCAAAGAATTGCGCGCTTTAGGGCACGACGCGACGATGTTGCCGCTTTATATGCCTCTTACGTTGGATGAAGAAGATACCAGTTCTGGCGTGCCATTAATGATGGGCGGAGTGAATGCCTTTCTTCAACAAAAATCGGCCTTGTTTCGCAAAACGCCGCGCTGGATAGATAAGGTTTTTGATTCGCCAGCTATTCTTTCGGCTGCCGGTAAATTCGCCGGCACAACTTCGCCCAGCGAACTTGGTGACATCACCCTTTCAATGATGCTTGGAGAAAGCGGCAATCAGCACAAGGAGATAGACCGTCTGGCTGAATGGGCCAAAGATAACACCAAACCCGATGGTATTTGTCTTTCCAATGCGCTTTTACTGGGTGTTGCGCGGCGCTTGAAAGCGGAATTTAAGGTGCCGATTGTCTGTTGCTTTCAGGGCGAAGATTCGTTTGTGGACGCTTTGGACGAGCCGTTTAAAACACAGACCTGGCAGGCGATGAGCGAGCGCGCCGGGGAATGCGAAGCCTTAGTTGCCGTCAGTCATTACTTTGCCGATTTGATGACAGATCGTTTGAATTTGCCACGTGAAAAAATGCAGGTGGTTTACAACGGTATCAATCTCGATGGCTTTGCACCGGCACCACAGCCGCCTGCGCAACTAACACTCGGCTTTTTCGCGCGTAACTGTGCCGCCAAAGGTTTACATAGCGTTGTAGATGCCTTCGTGACCCTAAAACAGCGCCAAACTTTACCCGATTTAAAACTGCGTGTGGCGGGGACGCGCGCCAGTGGCGATGAAAAGTATGTCGCCGAACAGCAAGAGAAGATTGAGCGCGCCGGTTTCGCCCTCGAAGCCGAGTTTTTGCCGCCTCTCTCGCGTGACGACAAAATCAAGTTTTTGCAAAGCCTGTCGGCGCTGAGCGTTCCGGCGACTTATGGCGAAGCGTTTGGCCTGTATCTTATTGAAGCCTGGGCCTGTGGCGTGCCCGTCGCTGAGCCTAAAAGCGGCGCTTATCCAGAACTCATTGCCGAAACCGGCGGCGGCGTTTTATGCGAGCCGAACGACGCGGAATCATTGGCAGATTCTATTGAAAAATTGTTGAGCAATCCGAGTGCGGCGCGACAGATGGGCGAACAGGCGCATCAGATAACACTACGCCACTTCAGCGCGCCTACAATGGCGCAGAACTTTATGAAAGTATTGGAGCCGTTGGTTTAAAACTGATTAAAATGGCCTACGATTTCAAAATGACGCGGCGTGTGGCTTTTCGGGAAACCGATGTTGCCGGCATCGTGCATTTTTCTCATTTTTTTGCGTGGATGGAAGACGCCGAACACGCCTTTTTTCGCTCACTGGGTTTTTCAATTCACGAAGGCAAGGAAGAGCAGCACGTCGGCTGGCCTCGCGTTGCCGCCAAATGCGAATACAAGGCGCCCTTGCGCTTTGAAGACGAGGCTGAAATTCATTTATTGGTCAAGGAAAAGCGTGATAAATCGCTGACTTACCAATTTCGCATTTCGCGCGTTGAGAATGAAAACCGCATCGAATCGGCGCTGGGCGAAATCACTGCGGTGTGCGTGGCCTGGGATGCTCAAAGTGGAAAGATGAAAGCGACTTCGATTCCTGAAAAGATTGCCTCCCAAATTGAAAGAGCGCCGGAAGATGCGCTTGTCACTACAATCGCGTAAATTCAAATCATGCCAAATGAAGCTAACCAGGCGGGCCTGTCATGGCTCGCGTTTGCCTTGATGACCGTTGCCTCGTGGGGCGTTTACGGCCTGCTGTTGCATACCGGCCAGTTAAACATGGCCGACCCGGTGAACGGGCGCTATAAAGCGTTTTTATTCGTCGGCATCGCTTATTTTTTGACGGCAGTTTTAGCGCCATTAGCCGTTTTAATGATAAATGGTGCCTCATGGCAGATGCCCGCAGCCGGCATGTGGTGGTCACTGATAGCTGGCATTGCCGGGGCGATTGGCGCCTTTGCCGTGTTGTTGGCTTTTGGAGCCAAAGGCCAGCCGGCAGTGGTGATGTCCATTATTTTTGCCGGGGCGCCGGTTGTGAATTCGATTGTGTCTATGATTATAAGCCCGCCCGCAAATGGCATTGCCTCGGTCAAACCACAGTTCTGGCTGGGCATTTTACTGGCGGCAACAGGTGGGCTATTGGTCACACTTTATCGCCCGGCGCCGGGCAAAGCTCATGCTGCCGCAAAACCTGTAACAGCCGAAACAAATGAAGGCACTCCGCGATGAGTTCGCTCATGGCGTTTAGTTCGCGCGAGGAAATCGAAGCCGCGCAGTTAGAAAAATTGCGTAGCTTAATATCGAAAATCCTGCCGAAGAACCGCTTTTACAGGCAAAAGTTCGGCGCGGATTTTCAAGTTGATTCGCTGGCCGAATTTTCACGCGACGCGCCTTTTACTTTTAAAACTGAAATCGTTGAGGATCAAAAAAAGCATCCACTTTACGGCAGCAACTTAACCTATGATTTAGCGTGCTATTCGCGCTTTAATCAAACCAGCGGAACTACTGGCTCGCCGTTGCGCTGGTTGGATACCAATGAAAGTTGGAGCGCCTTGCTCCATTGCTGGAACGAAGTTTTCACGGCGGCTGATGTTTCAACGCACGCTACGATTTTCTTCGCGTTTTCTTTTGGGCCGTTTCTTGGTTTCTGGACAGCGTTTGAAAGCGCAACAAGGCGCGGCAATCTATGCATTCCCGGAGGTGGATTATCTTCGGAAGGCCGCTTGCGCGCGATTTGGGACAATCAGGCTTCTGTTGTTTGCTGCACGCCGACCTATGCGATTCGCTTAGGAGAAACAGCGCAGAAAATGGATTTGCCCGATTCGCCAGTGCGCACCATTATCGTAGCCGGTGAAGCGGGCGGCAGCATTCCCGGCGTGCGAGGTCGAATCGAAAGTTTGTGGCCCGGTGCCCACGTTTTCGATCATCACG
>DASWNL010000435.1:0-3258 GCA_036399215.1 Abditibacteriaceae bacterium | reverse complement strand
GCTAACGCCCTTTTCCAATCAATTACGTGTGATTGGAAAAGGGCGTTAGCCCCGCTCTGTTGTAAGCCGCAATTTAAATTACAAACCTCGCTTCTTTTTGATTGTTGGTTTCGTCGCTTCGTTAATGAGATTCACATCATTTCCGGCGGCTCGAACTTTACACGACCAGCCGAACAGGTTTTTCGGCGCCAGATGCCGCTATCCATTGAAATATTTGCTCAGTTAGGGCAAGATAGAATCATCTCCAGGTGGTGATTTCGATGAGCCTGACTCCCGAAATGCCGGAACTGACCGGCCAGATTCGTGTGCTGGTGATTGAAGACGATTTTGCCGTAGCGCATCCTATTCTGGCACGCTGCACCGATGCCGGCATGGATGCGCGTTATGCGCCAATGGGCCGCGCCGGTCTGGAAGCAGTGCGGGACACGCATCCCCACGTTATTCTTCTGAGTGATACCGAACCGGAAGAGTTAGCCCTCAAAATGGGCCTTTATTCGCGCAAGCTCAGCGCGGCGCCGATTCTGATCTTGACTCACGCTCACTCAAACCCAGCGTTATGGCGCGCCGTCACTTCCGATGAGAGCAGTTTCCTGCCCAAATCATCATCGGCTCAGATTGTGCTGGAACGCACCGCTGCCTTAGTAAAAACCGCCTATCACGCCAAGCAGTTAATGATTTCAGAAACACCCGCCGATGGCGTGCAAAACGTGCCGCATGGATGGGGAAAGTGCCAGATTTGCGGTTACATCGGCCCTCGCGCCAAGTTTGAAGTCTCGAATCCCTTAGCGCGCCACCGCTACTGTTGCCCGGTCTGCAAGCGCAGCGATGATGTTGTGTTTTCTGTTTAGCTGATTTTGCAATTCAATCGTTTTGGATGGTAAAGTAGGGCAAAACCGTGCCCGAAGCGTTGGGCTTCGCCAACTTATCGGCGCTCATGGCTTTGGCATGACCATCCACGAACAACGTACTGACCGTTTCTAAATGGCGGTCAACGATTGGCGAGGCGGCAGGGATAACAACACCAGTGTCCGGGCCGAAATAAAAATTACCGTTGCCGTCCATCACCCAGACGGTTGTAGAAGGCACCTTGATGTCCGACTGGGAAACCATCTCGTCAACCGACGAAATCGGATGGCTAACTGGTGGTGTCCATGGGCCGCCTCCGCCACAAATCGGTGAATTCTTGGCACAACCTCGATAAGCGTGATTGATAACGTAACTACCGTAATTCGTGCCCGGCGCATCCATATGTCCGAAGTAGCGATAGCGTTTGAAAGTAGTGCTGAAGGTGTGGCTGGGACAATTAAAGACCGCTTCATTTTTGACGTAAGGATAAATGGCATCCATCCATTTATAGCGGCCTCCGCCAGTGCCTTGCGGTTCAGTCGGCATGGTATCCGGGCCAAACCAATCGGCTACCATAACTTCGTCGTAATCCTGTGTGTAAGCCAAAAGCCCGATACCGATTTGCTTGAGGTTGTTCAGGCAACTGGTGCGTCGCGCATTTTCCCGCGCGCGCGCAAAAACCGGAAACAAAATCGCCGCCAGCAGTGCTATTATTGCTATGACGACAAGCAACTCAATGAGCGTAAATGCAGCGCGTTTTCTGAATGATAAAGGACGGGCGGGCAATGTTTTGGTGAACATGACGGACTTCAAGGGTTAACAACTCTCATTTTAACGGTTTCAACTAAGAAGAGACCACTTTAGCGAGAGGATTTTGTCCAGGTTTAGAACCATGGTGTTCCTCTTTAGTTCAAATTTGCGCGAACCGACGTTTCGGCAGTGACCTCTTTAGATTCAATCCATTCAGTGTCGCACGTTAAATAAATTGAGATTGCGGACAGTTTCTCTCGCCTGGTTTTACAATTTGGTTTTACAATAAAGCTATGCCCTCCGATTTAACTTCTTTAATAGAAACGCGTGTGCGATGGGCCATGCATCATTACCGGCTACCGCCAGAGCACGATTGGCGCAGCACCTCGCCGGCCTGTGCCCTGTGGCTCATGCTTAACGGTGAAGTGCAAGTCGCTACGCAGGAGCGTAAATTTCAAGTGGTGAAGGGTGAAGCTTTTCTCAGTGATTGCCGCGTGCGGCGTGACATTACCATTCCTCATCAAGCGGAATGGCTAACCGTTGGGCTGGAGGCGCCTTTGTTGGGCCGTGACTTGTTGCAAAATATTGGGCCGCCGGTGCACTGGATTCCTAAAGAGCATGAGTGTGAAGCGCTGCGTTTTTACATGAGCGAATTAGTCGCTTATCATCCGGCCTGCGGCACGGCGCAGTTGCAAGTCGAAGGTTTAGCGCGCGTTTTAATTGGCCTGGTTTTGAATGCGCATGGCATCCATAATTTTGGTGAAGCGCAAGGTGGATCGCCCTTATGGCTCGCTGACGTGCTCCGTTTGGTGCGTTCCAACCCCGGCGCCAGCGTAGCCGATTTGGCGCGCCAGGCGCATTTTTCCTTAGCGCAGTTTCGCCGTGTGTTCCATGAGTGGGCGGGAATGTCTCCACACGAATTTTTGCAGCGCGAGCGGCTTAATCATGCGCGGCGTTTATTAGAGAATACCAGCCTTTCCGTTGAGGCGATTGCCCGCCAAACCGGATTTTCCGGCGCTTCGCCTTTTACGCGCGCGTTTCGGCAGTTCGTCGGCATGACTCCGGCTGCTTACCGCGCCGGCGAACGCGAGGCTTTGAAAAACCAGGCGTAGAATTTTGAGCGAAAACGCCGTCAAGTTGAGCGGCGCCAAACGGCGCTTTTCGATTGCATCGTTTTAAAATAAAGCCCATGAATTCCACTCTGCAAAAGGTGCCCGTGCGTTTAAGTGAAGATCAGCGTAGTTTTTTTGAGGAAAATGGCTACCTGATTGTGCCCGGCGCTTTAAGTGACGAAGAAATCGCGCATTTCACGCGTGTGGTGGATGAATTGGCCGCTGATGACCGAGTGCGGTGCGGAACTGAAGCGGATTCAAATGTTGAAATTCGCAATGCCATTGCCCGCAGCGATGAGTTGCTGCCCCTGCTTGATTGGCCCTCCACCTTTCCCCTGATGGCGCAGATTATGGGATGGAACATTCAATTAACTACTTCGCACGTTTTCGTGCGTATGCCAACGCCGGGTGTCGAGTCATCCTTCAAAGCCAGTGGCTGGCACGCTGATGGGCCGAATCCTCCGTTTCCTGAAATCAATGGCGTGCGTCCCCGCATGTATGCCAAAATCGGCTATTTTCTTACTGATTTATCGGAGCCGGATAAAGGCAA
>DASWNL010000434.1:0-6072 GCA_036399215.1 Abditibacteriaceae bacterium | reverse complement strand
GCTTTCCAAACGTTTAGTGGTGAACATTGTAAAAATATTTGGAGTTTAAGCCGCGACAAAAAGAAGCAATTTAGAGAAAAGACTCTTGGCTTCCATATACTGAGTGTTGCCATGCCTTTACTTGCTTACGACCCCTCTTCCCCTGCCGCAACACGCGCCCTTTTGCGCGAATTGGGCGCGGCGCCCAATCGCACTTTAGGGCAAAACTTTCTCATCAATCCCGGCGCACTGGATCGCATTGTAACAACCGCGAAACTAAACGAAAGTGATTATGCACTTGAAATTGGGCCGGGGCTGGGCGCTTTGACCACACGCCTGCTTGACAAAGCTGCTCAGGTTTGTGCGATTGAAAAAGACCCTCAGTTTCTGGATTTATTGAGAATGAAACTGCCCGCGCTGCATCTCGTTGCGGGTGATGCATTGAAAGTGTCCTGGGACGATTTAGGGCTTCCCCGATCAAATGTCAAAGTTGTAGCCAACCTGCCCTACTCCATTTCCAAACCGATGCTGCGTCGCTTGATGGAAGAGTGGCGCCCGCAATTGCAAAGCGCAACGCTGACGGTGCAAAAGGAAGTGGCCGAGCGTATCGTCGCCGCACCGAACACTTCAGCCTATGGCCCAATGGCGATAATGTGCGCCCTGCACGGCAAAGCCCAGAAAATTTTCGACATCGCGCCCGGCTCGTTTTTGCCACCGCCTGAAGTCACATCATCGGTTGTTCATATCGAGATGCGTCCGACTCCGGCCATCGAAATTGGCGATGAAAAATGGTTTTGGAGCGTTGTGCGCGCCGCCTTTGGTCAACGGCGCAAGCAATTGGGCAATACGCTGCGCGCGGTGCAAAGCGACAAAACAAAACTCCACAGCGCATTGCAGTCCGCAGAGATTGATCCGCAGCGGCGTGGAGAAACCTTGTCGCTGCAAGAATTCGCAACCTTAACCGCTCATCTTAAAAGCCTGTAATCTCTTTGACTAAAGAGAAAAACGCCTGTTTGCGCGGCGTATTGATGCCCCAATTAACCGGCGGGCATTGATAACCGTCCTGGTAATTGCTTTTACCCGGATCAAAGTAGCCCCAGGAAGCATATTCGTCTAACGCGGCGATAAAATTGTTAGTCGGTTTATCGAAATCAAAATGGTCATCTTCATTAAACAAAATGGGCATGGCGCGGTAACCCGGCACCTGGCGTGTTTGGCGCACCATTTCGGAAATGCGCTGTGGATTATTAACGCCGTTGCCATGCAGCAACAAAAAATCACTGGAGCGCACCACATTTTCGCGCGGAATCGCGCCTCCACCATAACTCGTCCCCACTAAAAAGCGCCGTCCTTCACGCGTTTTGTTTTTCACGCGCTCAATCAGTTCATGCACTCGCAGCGGCTTTAGTATTTCATGCTCGTATTTCGCAACGTTGCACTCATTATTAACTTCAATTAGAAGGTTGCGATAGCCCTTTTCAAAGAGCCAATCTATTGTGTTATCCACGCCACGAACCACATCGCCTTCCTCTTGTAATCGCTCATCCTGCCCGAAATAAAACAGGCCCAGAATAACAACCATATTCAGCTCATCAGCTCGATTCAAAATCTTTTCCAGGCGCGCCATATAATCACCGCGCAAACCGCCGTTTTCATCGAAAGCGGAATTGTGCCAGGGTTGATTTTGCGAATAGCCTTGTGGTGAGCCACCTTGCAAATTGATGGTAAAACAAAGCAGTCCGTGGCGCTTCCATTCGGGTATAGCCGCTAAGAATTCATTTGTATTGCGTTCGGCATCCCATGTTCCGGTGTCGGGATAATTCCATCGGCTGCGCGTTTCGGCATTCAAATCATCGAAAATGCCCTGCACCATCCGTGAATTCAATAACAAACCTTCAACGCGCTTTCCCTGCCACTGGCGTCCTTCATAAGTCGGCTTGCCGTTGATAAGAAACTGCTCGCCTTGAATCGAAACTTCTGTTTTGCGCTCCACAGCCTGTCCCTCCAATGCGCAGCTTAAGATGACAATCCACAATGCAAAAATTGAGAGTTTCATATGGTATTATTTGCCGGCTCCACATAGAATCTACCGTAACTTCCTGAAAGGCACATAATTCTTAGAATGTCCAAACTTGGGTTTATTCATTACAATTGGCCGGGCTTTTCATTTGATGATTTCTTGCGCTTTGCAGCCGAAAACGGCGCCGGTTGGGTTGAACTGCAACTTAGCGATGTTTGCGAAGATGACAACTTCGATGAAGAGCGCGCCGCACAGGTGCGTGCTCAGGTCGAAGGTTATGGTTTGAAAGTTTCGGCCCTCGCCGCGCGCAATGATTTCGTGCAAAGCGACCCCGATGCAGTCGCCTTTCAGGTTGATAGAATGCAGCGCGTGGCACAACTTGCCGCCATTTTATGCGACGAACCGATTTTACGCTCCGAAGGCGGCGCACCCAAAGACAGCGTGCCCCAGGAATTGTGGGCCGATGCGCTTTATGAATGCTTCGCGCGCTGCACCAGTTTCGCGGACAACATGGGCGTTACTCTCGCCATTGACAATCATGGCATCGTGACTAACGATGGCGATTTACTGATTGGTCTTTTGAAGCGATTGGATCATTCTCGTATCGGCTCGAACCTTGATACCATGAATTTTCGCTGGGCCGATAATTCAATAGAAGAGTGCAATCGTTTCTATCAAGAGTTAGCACCGTTTGTGAAACATACGCACTTGAAAGATGGGCGCGGCAGTTTCAAAGAGTATCAGGGCGAAGCCTTAGGTGAAGGTGAAATTGATTTATTGCACGCCCTGCAATGCCTGAAAAACGTCGGTTACGACGGCGTTTATCTGGCCGAATACGAAGGAAGCGAAACCGCAAATGGCGTAGGCTATGGCAAGTGTCTGGAATGGATGAAAGCACATATTTAGGCCATGTTTTTTGATCTGCAAGTCAACGGTTATGCCGGAGTAGATTTCAACTCTGAGGATGTTTCAGCGGAGCAACTGCATCATGTTTGTGCGGCGCTGAAATCGGCGGGAGTTATCGGCTTTTTAGCAACGATTGTCACCGAGCATTTGCCGCTCATGACACAACGCTTGCAGAATCTGGTTCGCCTGCGCGAGGCTGACCCATTAGCTAAGGCTTTGATACGCGGTTTTCATATCGAAGGGCCGTTTCTTTCGCCTGTTGACGGCTATCGCGGCGCCCATCCTCAGGATGCTATTCGCCCGGCGAATCGAGATGAGATGCAGGGTTTGCTGGATGCCGCAGGAGGTTTAACGAAGTTGGTCACTCTTGCGCCGGAATGCGATGAAAACCTCACTGTCACCAAGTTCTTAAGCGGGCAAAACATTCGTGTTGCGGCGGGACACACCGATGCTTCATTGGATCAATTACGTGAAGCGATGGATAATGGATTAACTTTGTTCACCCATCTGGGCAACGGTTGCCCCATGCTGCTGCCTCGTCATGATAACATTGTGCAACGCGCGCTCAGTTTGGAGCAGTTGAAATTTACTTTCATTGCCGATGGCGCGCACATTCCATTTTTTGCTTTGAAAAATTATTTAACTGCGGCAGGAATGGAACGTTGCGCCATCGTCACCGATGCTATTGCGCCCGCCAGCCTGGGGCCGGGAAACTACTCATTAGGTCGCTGGCAACTGACAATTGGCGAAGACATGGTGGCGCGTGCGCCCGACGGTTCGCATTTGGTCGGCGCGGCCATAACCATGCCGCAAAGCGCACAGAATCTGCGTGAACAACTGGGGTTTAGCGAAGCAGAAGTTAAACAATTAACGTGGGAGAATCCTCGCGCTTTTGTGGGGATTTAGCCCGACATCAGAATACATTTCGATAAACGCGTGAAATTAAAGTCGTGTCATTCTGCACTGCGTTCAGAACGACAATGCTCTCACTCGATTTTACAAGTTCTCTACTTGAGAAACTTTAAAGGGATTTTCCATCATGAACATCATCATCAGCGACAACAAAATCGAAAGTGGCGCGCGGGCGGCAGCCGATGGCGCCGCTTTGATTCGCGAAGCTATCGCAAGTAAGGGCGAAGCGAACATCATCGTGGCAACCGGCGCTTCTCAATTTGAAATGCTGGATGCGCTCACGCGAGAAGAGGTAGATTGGACGCGCGTAACCGGCTTTCATCTCGATGAATATATCGGCTTGCCTCTGAGCCATCCAGCCTCGTTTCGCAAATATCTCAAAGAGCGCTTCGTGGATAAGGTGCCGCTGCGCGAATTTCATTATGTCAACGGCGAAGGCGATGCCGGGGCAGAATGTGAGCGTCTGGGGGCTATTATCAAGCAACATCCCATTGATGTGGCGTTTATTGGCATCGGCGAAAATGGGCATCTGGCCTTTAATGACCCGCCCGCCGATTTTGATACCGAAGACGCTTACATTGTCGTGACTTTAGATGAGGGTTGCAAAGCGCAGCAGATGGGTGAAGGCTGGTTCCCGACGTTAAACGATGTGCCGCAGCAAGCAATTTCGATGGGCATTCAGCAGATTTTAAAATCGCATTCCATCATTTGCACTGTTCCCGATGAACGCAAAGCGCAAGCTGTAAAAAGTGCTGTTGAAGGCGCCATTACTCCTCAAGTGCCTGCTTCTGTTTTACAAAGGCATACCAGCACGACCCTCTATCTTGACCCACCTGCTGCAACCCTGCTGTCCGTTGATGCTTCCGTGAACTAAGGTGCGAGCGTGGTCAGGCTATGGTGGCGCGAGGTTAACCTGCTGAAATAAGTGAATTATGAAAGGTCAAGCCTTACTCGAAGTCCATTTAGCGGCGCAGTTTGATGCCATAGGTAACAGAGCAAATGCCAAAGGTCGTGAGGAGAGCACCGAACACCAGGAGCATAGCTCCTACACCGGGAATTGCACCTTGAAGTCTCAGTTCAGCTACTGCGGGACAGACAAACCCTAACCCGACTAATGCGGCCAAGATGCCGCCACCGATCAATACTCTTGACATAAAATGCCTCCCTTGAATTGTCGTTGCGGAAATATCCCACTGTGCCTGCGCCATTTCTACACTAAACAATAGGAAACTACTGAGCATTATTTAGTTCGGTTCGCACACTGTAGGAAACAGGCTTTGCACAAAAAGTGTTGGGTTGCTACCAGCGATTGTGGCTGACAAAAGGATGCACTCAACATCTTGCGTTATTTAATACTTTTTGTGAAAAGCCGAGGAAACATGATAATCGCTACATGTTATAGTGGCTTGAAGTTACCACAAGCCAGGCCCCTATAATATTTATTGTAAAAGGAGACTGATGCAAAACCCAAACGGCCCATTTCAAGATTTAAACAATCCCGCCGGACACCCCGTGACTCAACCTGTAGTGGGCATGGCGCCCGCCGAAGACAATCGCTTTCGCTATCCCAATTACCTGGTGCGACGCCAGTTTATGAAATTACTGGGCGCCGCCTTTTTCGTGGAGGCCCCTTCTGGCGCAACGGTGCTTTACGCCAACCAGAAAGCTTTTAAATTGAAGGAAGACATTCGCCTTTACACCGGTGAAGATAAGACTCAGGAAGTGCTGACCATCAGAGCGCGCAGCGTTTTGGATTTAGGTGCGACTTATGATGTGTGGGATGCCGCTACGGGCCAGAAAATCGGCGCCCTGCGTCGTTCGGGCTTGAAATCCATGCTCAAAGACGAATGGAAAATCCTGGATGCTCAAGACCGCGAAGTCGGCATCATCGAAGAAGAAAACATGGTCTTAGCCCTCATTCGCCGCTTCATCGACTTCGCCACGTTTTTCCTGCCACAAGAGTATCACGGCAAAATCGGCAATCGTGATGTGCTGCATTTCAAGCAACGCAAAAATCCGTTCTTAATGAAAATCGAAATTGATTTCTCGATGGATAACGACGGAATCCTTGACCGTCGCCTCGGCATCGCCGCCGCCATTTTAATGTGCGCTATTGAAGGAAAACAGCATTAAGTGGCGAGGTAGTGAGGTAGTGAGGTAGTGAGGTAGTGAGGTAGTGAGGTAGTGAGGTAGTGAGGTAGTGAGGTAGTGAGGTAGTGAGGTAGTGAGGTAGTGAGGTAGTGAGGTAGTGAAAC
>DASWNL010000433.1:0-2118 GCA_036399215.1 Abditibacteriaceae bacterium | reverse complement strand
CGTCGGCTCTGGGCCGTCCCATGCGGTTGGGTAACGGTAGAAGTGGTTCGATGACTTGCCATTGCTGGTCACTCAATTTTTTTGCTGCACCCATGTCTTTGAGCTTAACTGCTCAAGAGTGACTTTTGAAATAGCCTTTAGTGAATCGGCGCATGAACTTCGCCTGATAGCATTGGAAGAACTATCGCTCGAAAATGATCTGCTGGTTAGCCGCATCGAATTGGAAGCGGTAACCAGCAAAAAAGAGTTGAGTGATGCTTTAACCTTGTGGACGTATTTTCACGAACTTAATCGCCGCGCCCAATTTGCTTCGCAGGGAGAGGCCGTGCGCTCTTTGTGGTTGGCGATGGATAAAAAGGCGCGGGAAAAGATAAACGCAGATAAGGTTATGAAGGCACGCGATGTTCTTGTGAATGCCTTGAAATCTCTCTGAACTGTTCTCTTGAAAAATTTGTTTCGTCTGTGCTATTTATCCTTTTGGATGCATCTAACACGTCAAGAGAAATAAAGAGTCTCATTGTGGCGATAAGGAGAAAATATCATAAATGCGAATCGGGAAAAAACAGTGGATGAATCGCGGCTGAAGATTTATCTGAAAGCCGCTGGCTTTGCACTACCGGCGATTTTGGCGGCGCAGTGTGTCAACTTGTTTCTGCTACCGAAGCTAACGTATATCCAAGTCAATGCTGGCTTGAGTGACTCGCAGATTTACGGCACTATGAATTTAGCGCGCTTTCTTGCACACAACGGTTCGCTGATGGTTTTGGCCTTTATCAGCGGCGTGTTATTGATGGAATGGCCCTTTCAACTATGGGCGCGCTATCGAAAAGCAGTGCTGGCCGCCAGTGTTTTTGTGGTGAATACAATGGTTTTGGTAACCTTAACCTCGGTCATTATGGCAGCAGTGCTAATGACGCCGGCTTTGATAAACAAGTAGCATATTCGACACGAAAAATAAAACGGCCCGCGCCATGAAATGGCGCGGGCCGTTTTGACTTCCAGAAAAACCTATTTCATTTTTTCGTGCCGCCCATCGAAACGAATTCCGCCTGGTTCAGAAAGCCGTCTTTATTGGTATCAAATGATTTGAAGCGTTCCTCTCCGGCTGTCTTTTCGGGCACCTTAGCAACAAACTCTTCACGCGATAGTTTGCCGTCGCCATTGGCATCACGGGCTTTAAACATCGCGTCGCGTGGCCGTCCTTTAGCCGCGCCTTTGCCCTTTTTCTTTTTCTTGCCCTCGGCAGTATCGGTTTTGCCTGCTCCAGGGTTAAGCTCGGCTAACACGGCGACTAATCTTGTCCGTGCCGCTTTGCTGCCTGTTGTATCGTTGGTGGATGCTATAAGTTTTTCGGTAAAAGGCGCATCGCTCATATCGAAGAGTTCGCCTTGCTCATTCATTTTGTAGCCCGCCTCACGCACGAACCAACGATTGCCCAGTTGCACGTAAGCATACGGGCGCGGTGTGCCTGCTTTCCCCATTAGTTGCGGTGCGTAGTTGTGACCATCAATTTTCACACCTTTAGGCAACCCGGCACCGGCCAGTTCGGCGAAAGTAGCATAAGGATCAGCGAAGCTGATGATCTCTTGCGACACTTTGCCCGCAGGCGTGGCGCCCGGCCAACTGGCGATAAAAGGCACCCGCGAGCCGCCCTCTAACATACTGCCTTTTTTGCCGTTGATGGTGCGCCCATTAATGGTGCTGGGATAGTTTCCCGCCGTGCCATTATCACCCGCAAAGATAATCAGAGTTTTGCGGCGCAGGCCCAACTTTTCCAACTCCTTAACCAAAGCGCCAACTTGCTTATCCATGTAAGCGATGTTATCGGCGTAAAGGTTTTTTGTGTCTTTGCTATCGGGCGTGCGAAGAATTGGGCCATGCACCAGATGCATGGAGTAATAAAGGAAAAACGGTTTGCGTTGATTACGCCGCATAAAATCTACGGCGAAATCATGCATCACATCTGGCGCATAAGTATTCGGCGGCAATTCCACTTTTTGCCCATTTTTCTCCACCCAATTTTTCCAAAACCAACCGCCTGCCGTGGGGTCGGTTAAGTATTCGTCGAATCCCCAATCTCTTGGTGTTTCTCCGACCTGACGCCACTTGCCGGAATGA
>DASWNL010000432.1:0-1994 GCA_036399215.1 Abditibacteriaceae bacterium | reverse complement strand
CACATCTTTCACAACAACAGAACAAGCAGCAACGACACAATTGCTTCCAATTGTCACTCCGGGCCCTATAAAAGCACGAGTTGCTACCCATGTGTTGCTGTTAATGAGAATAGGCTTATTGTCATAAGCCATGCTCTCGCTATTGATTTTATGACTTCCGGCTGCCAAATATACTTCGTGCGCCAAAGCAACGCTATCGCACATTACTATTTTCTCTAAATTCAAAAACTCACAGCTATCACCGATCCAACAATTATCACCAATTTCCAACTTCCAGGGGAAATGAATGTTGACACGAGGCCGGATATACAAACCTTTTCCAACCTTGGCTCCGAACTTTCTCAACAGAGACGCCTTGATTCGACTCGGCCAGGGGAATGGAGATAAGAAAATCAGGCATTTTGTGATATTCCAGAGGATTTCTACCGATTTGGAAGCTCCTCTATCTAATCCTTGCTTTGAATTGAAAAGAGAATTTTGAGCGACACGAGTTGGTTTTTGCATATTGAAGTAAAATTTTGCCGAAGAAGCCCTTATCGGTTACTGGCAAGAAAATTCCTCCTTATTAATCCTGCCGCCAAAAGTCGCACTGCGCTTGAGCGGTGCGACACACTGGCTTTGACTTCTGGGGACGCTTGCCCGAGAGTTTGGCCGACCCACTGTGCTTCGGCACCTGTAGCAAGCGTTATCTGGAAAATTGAATCGTAGCCGAAGCCATTAAAGCCTTCAGCGAGTAAGGCAATCGCGCCTTCGCAAGTGCCTTCGGTCTCATAGATGATTTCTGTGGGTGAAGCGAGGCACAAGGCACAACGGTAACGGGCGCCGCGATTTTCTGGTTCGATCTCACTGATTTTGTCCAGTAAGGCTCGGTTGCGGTCGTTGTCAGAACCCTCAACCCAACGCGCCGAGTGAACGCCTGGTTCGCCGTTCAGGGCATCGACTTCGAGGCCAGAATCGTCTGCCAAAACAGTTTTTCCAAAGTGGGCGGCGTAAAACTGTGCTTTGATGCGCGCGTTTTCGGCCATCGTTTCGCCGTCTTCTTCGGGCGCTTCGGTGGCTGGATAATCGGCGAGCGTTTCCAACTTTATGTCCGGCAAACCGCTCAAAAGTTCAGCGATTTCGCGCGCCTTGTGTTTGGATGTTGTGGCGAGAAGAATCGTCATGATTTCCCTATCACTTCATTTTGTGCCGTGATGAGTTGGGCAATGCCATTTTGGGCTAAATCGAGCAATCTAGCGAGTTCTTCTCGCGAAAACGGTGCGCCTTCCGCGCTGGCTTGCACTTCGATGAAGCCGCCATCGCCGTTCATTATGACATTCATATCCACGTCAGCTTGAGAGTCTTCGGCATAGTTCAAATCGAGCACAGCTTCGCCCGCCACCATACCGACCGAAACGGCAGCTACAGGAGAAAGCAGCGGGCTCTGGTTGATTTTGCCTTCTTCTTGGAGATTTTGGAGCGCTTCAGATAGTGCCACATAAGCGCCTGTAATCGCGGCGCAACGCGTGCCACCATCCGCCTGCAAAACGTCGCAGTCGAGGGTAATCATGCGTTCGCCCAATTTTTCCAAATCGATGGCGCCGCGCAAACTGCGGCCAATTAGTCGCTGAATTTCAATAGTGCGACCATCGACTTTGCCTCGCGCACCATCTCTTGGCTTACGTTTTTGTGTCGACCCGGGCAACATTCCATACTCGGCGGTCAGCCAGCCTTTGCCGCCGCCCTTGAGCCAGTTGGGGACGAAATTTTCAATGGTCGCAGTGCAAATCAGGCGCGTTTCGCCTATTTCTATCAAACATGAACCGTGGGCGTTTTTGGTCCAGCCAGTTGTGAGTTTGATGGGGCGAAGTTGATCGGTTTGACGAGAATCAGGGCGCATTTGGAAAATTATAAGTCGAAAACGGGACCAGTTTTTAAGATGGGATTTTGAATTTGAAGCAATGTTTGAATCCATTTTTCGACGCCATCTGTCGCGCCGGAAACCCAAAACGTGT
>DASWNL010000431.1:0-18487 GCA_036399215.1 Abditibacteriaceae bacterium | reverse complement strand
GCCATCACCCCCGAAAACGTGCGCGAACGCTTAGTTATCTTTGAAGCCGCGCTTCGCTCGGAAGAAACTAATCAAGTTGTGAAGTTGTAGAACCGCATCCACTATAAGGGCGAGGCCAGTGCCTCGCCCTTTTTGTTTTGTCTTACCACTGCTAAAGTTTTTCTATGCCCATAACTACTAATGATTTTGAACTGCTTTGTCTAACTTATCTGCAAGAATTAAAAAGTGCGCGCTCATGCCGTCGCGTCGCCGGAATTATCGCTGCGGACCGCGCTCAAGCGGCGCATCTGAATAACAAAGCGCGCTTTATCAATGAAGGAAAATCGCCCACCAAAAGTATGTCTGAAACAACACCGGCTTCGATGAAAACTTTCCCTCAAACCTGCTGTGCCCCTTTTCAATACTCTTGGCTTTTGGCCCATTTCCAGAATATGAAACTGTCTTTCAAAAAGACTGGTGACACAATTTTTTACCGAGTGGGATCTTGTATACAGAAGCAATTTTCTATACAGGAACTTCTATTGAAATATAATTCGATTAGCAAATTGTAATCGAACTTTTTATAAACATATAATTAAAAAATTGCAGAAAATTTGCAAATAACTTGCTTTGAATCAAGAAAAGTGCATACTCAGGGGTATGATCTTGCAATTTACTGTCTCCAACTTCCGGGCCTTTCGCGAAACCCAAACGCTGAATTTTGCGGCGACCAAGGCCGATAAGACCCTACAAGAAAACTGCATCCCCGCCGAATTACCCGGTCTCAAAGGCCAGCAATGGCTTAAAGGTGTGGCGTTGTATGGGCCTAATGCAAGTGGTAAAAGCAGCGTTATTGAGGCATTGCAAGCCTTAGGAAATATGGTTCGGAAGTCGGCAAAGACAACCGATCCAAAAGATCAAATCGAACAAATTGAACCATTTGCCTTGTCTCCAGGAAATTCAGAGGAACCGACTGCATTCGGCGTGGTATTCGTGAGTGAAGGTATGCGTTATGAATATCGTGTAGCAGCAACGAAGGAGCATATCTGGCATGAATCCTTACGAGCATTTCCTACCGCCAAAGAGCAGATGTGGTTTTGCCGTGATTGGCAGCCTGACGAGCAGGCTTATAAATGGACTCCAGAGAAACCAACCGGCTACCGACGCGATGTAAAGAAAGAAGAATTTACGTTGCCAAACGTGCTTTTTCTATCAAAAGCGATTAGCCTCGGTGATACGCAGTTAGAGCCAGTGTTTCGCTGGTTCAAGGAAAGGCTTCAATTTATTGATCTGAGCACCCGATTTGGGGGTGTGGGTTTGGGTGTCGCCACTGCCAAAGCAATTTTCAAAAACAACTCTCAATGCCCGCGAATAGTGGAGTTATTGCGACATGCTGATTTTGGAGTGGAATCTGTGGCAGTTAGAGAAGAAAAACCTACAGAAGAAGTAATTTCATTTTTGGAGCGCATGAAAGATATGCTTCCAGACGGTGCGGTAGATGACCCTAAAAAAATGATGGTGCCTAAGGTAGAGTTAGCGCACCGCATTAGAGGTCATAATCCTGTCCTTCTACCGTGGGAGTCGGAATCGGCGGGGACGCACCGTTTTTTTGAATTAGCTGGCCCATGGCTTAACATCCTCGAAAAGGGTTACACCGTATGCATTGATGAATTGGAAACTAGTATGCACCCACTGCTGGTGATGGAATTATTACGTTTACTTTTCAGCGATGCCAATCAAAAGGGTGCACAAGTCATTTTCACAACACATAATGCCTTGCTTCTTGACCAAACTCTGCTGAGGCGCGACCAAGTGTGGTTTGTAGATAAGGACGATTGCGGTGAAGCTCATCTTTACCCATTGACCGATTATGCACCACGTAAGGGAGAATCACTGGTGCGTGGTTATCTTTCTGGACGTTACGGGGCGGTGCCCTTCATTCCCGCAGGATTATTAGGAACACTACCTTCTCGGAAAACCACACAGGTAGGTGCCAATGAGCAATGAAACACCGTGGTGGCAGGCAGCCAAAGCTCAGAGTCTTGAGCGCAAAGCAAAAGAAGCCGCCGCTGCTTCCGGTGTAAAACAGGGCGATGCATTTCTAATTGTTACAGAAGGCACTGTCACCGAACCTATCTACTTCGACTTATTACGATCTGAGCTTCAATTGCCTACGGTCAGGATTCACATCGAACCCGGCAGATATTCCGACCCGCGCCATGTAATTCGCACAGCAGCGGACAAAATAAAAGAACATTCACGACGTGCCAAGAAGGGTTCTCTTGGTAACGCAGAGCCAGCGAAATTCGACCATGTATGGGCGGTTATTGATACTGATGTCGCTGTGAGACAGGGCTTTTGGAACGAAGTAGATCAACTCGCGCAGGCTAAGAAAGTAAATTTAGCGCATTCCTCACCGTGTTTCGAGTTTTGGCTTCTCTTACATTTTGGATACACAACTCGATGCGACCTTGCGGATGGCACCGCCGCGAAAAGTGCCGTTAAACACGCTTTGGGATGCGACTATTCGACTAACGAGGAAACGGCACGGGCCGTCATTCCTACGTTCTTGGGCAGATGGCCGGAGTCTATCGTTCATGGGGAAAAGGTTCGCCAACATCATGCAAACGCTGCTACGCCAATCCCAGCAAATCCTTCAACCGAAGTTTGTGCATTAGTAAGGGCATTGAACGATAGCGCCCCTGCTCACCTACGAAAGTTGCCGCTTTGAAAATAGGCTACTCTTTCAACACCATCGCCTCCAACTCTCGCGCCATCGATTCATCGAAGGCGAAGCGAACAAAGTAGTCAAAGCGCGCGTGCGTCACGACGAAAACGACAAGCGTGTTTACATTAACCCTTCCGCTTATTTTGAAGATGTGGACAGCACAACGTGGGATTTTCGCGTCGGTGGCTACACACCTGCCGAACGCTGGCTCAAAGACCGCGATGGGCGCACGCTGTCTTACGATGACCAAGCGCATTATCGCCGTTTGCTCACCGCGCAAAACGAAACGCTGCTCTTGTTGCCCGCCATAGACGCTGCCCTTGGTTTTGTCGCTGATGAAGATGTAAGCGAAAACATCGTAAGCGAGAACTCGGCGACGTAATAAGAATCGAGGCGATATATCAGATAGTTGTAATCGTAGCGCGGGTTTGCTGTAACTACCACTGCCGTTGCACGCCGTAGTTATCGAATATCGTATCAGCGCTGATAAGGGGCAAGCCTTCACTTAGCGATTGAGCAATCAGCAAGCGGTCAAAAGGGTCGCGATGGTGGAACGGCAAGGCAGATAATTTGTTGAGGTGTTCAATAGTGATGGCCAAAATCTCAATACTGTTTGCTTCTAACTGGGCCGGAAACATCTGCTCGAAGGGTTGGTTTAAAACGAGCTTGCCCAGGCTGAACTTGATGGCCATTTCCCACAAACTGGCGATGCTGATGAATAAGCGATTATTTTCCTCTTCCATCAACAGACGTGCCTGCGGGCTAAGTTTGGCATCGCCACTGATAAACCAAAGGAAACTGTGAGTATCGAGCAAGTAGTTCATTGCCGATACTCTTGGAAGTCTTCCAGAGGTTCATCAAAATCAATGGCCATTGAAACCAAACCTTTGGCGCTGCCAAAGTGACGCTTGCACGGTTTGCACGGTTTGGCAGGAGTAGCTTTGCCAAGCGGCACCAACTGCACCGAAACAGCGCCCTTGGTTATGAAGACTTCTTCGCCCGCCGTAGCAGCATCAATCAGGTCGGTTAATTGCGTTTTTGCTTCATCAAGAGTTACGGTCTGCATAGTGTTTCACCGGCAAAAGTATAGCGCTCCAAACGGGGCTTAACGCAACCGCGCATCGCTTAAATCGAGGCGATACATGATCTGGTTGTAATCGTAGCGCGGGGTTTGCTGTGGGTTGCCGGAGAAGGTGTTGCAATAGGTGCCTTCAAAGTAGATAAAGCGCCCGCCGTTTTGGTCGAAAAACGGGTGATGAATCGGATTGTAAAAGGTGTATTTATCGTGCGTCACGATTTTAGTGGCGCGTTGCCAGGGGCCTTCCAGTTTTTCGCTTTCGGCATACCAGACTTCGCCTAAATACGAACTTGAGCCATTAGCCTGCACAAAGATCATCACGTATTTTTTCACGAAGTCATTCCAGAAAACTGAGCCGTTGTGCGCTTCGATGGGCTTGGCCGTGGGGTCTTGCAGGCGAAACGGCGATTCCTCAAGGCGCATCTTGCCGGCTTTGATTAGTTGGTTTTGTTGTGCAGGCATAAGCGGCGCTGTATCCCGTTTCCAATTCCAAATCAGTTTGCCGTTTGCATCGCGTTCGAGTTGGGTGTTCTCACCATTGAAACGCGCGCCGGGTTGCAGCGGCGTATAGGCTTCGTAGGCTTTCTGGTTTTGTATGTAGTTCCAGTTGGCTTGCACTCGCACGTTCGGCAGAGGCCCGGTGAAGTAAAAGTAATCGGTGCCGTTGGCTTTGGCGCGCAGTGGAGAATTGCGCGGGTGCAGCGGGTTTTTTAGTTCTAATGTCTTAAGTGGCTCGAAAACCTGTTTTTCATCGTTGAAAACAACCAGGCCGCGCGACAGCGGTTCGCTTAAGCCTTTCAAGGTTTCGTAGTGCGCGATTAAGCGTTCGTTACCTTTATCATCGGGCAAAGTCATCATGGCATCGGCCCAGATGAGAGTGCCGCCGGCAATGCCGGGCAGTTCAATCATGGCGCGGCAAAAGCCCTCTTGATTCACGAAGTAATCGTAGTTGACGCCAAGCGATGGGTCGAGGCCGCCTTGCGCGGGTAGCAGTGAAGTCGCGCCCGACATATGAAAGTTGCCCAGCGTGTAAGCAACGCGCGAGGTATCGCCCCACATCCAGTAGATTTTGCCTTTATAAATCGCGCGCTGAATTGTATCCTGCCCCATGACTTTACCATTGAGCAACGGGTTTTTTAGCGGCGCTTTTTCTCCAACCAAAACCGTATCACGATAGATGCCCGGCCCGGTCAGGCGATACAATCGCTCAGCGATATTGAGACGCTGGATTTTGATTTGCCCACTGCCGCCCGGTATTGTCTTGAAAGCTTTGCCGCGTGCGCCGAAAGCATCGGCGGCGTGTTCGTAGCCGTGGCTTTTAACAGAGAAGAAAACATCCTCATTCATTAGGCCCGGTTCATCGAAAGCGACCAATCCATTGCTATCGGTATAAAAAACCGAAGAATCCGTGGTGCGCAGTTCGACAAGTGGCACGCCGCGCCCGGTTTGTTCATCAACAACTTGAATTTTAAAAGGCTGGCTCTTAGCGCTATGTGCCATTGCGGTAATCGTCAACAAGGCTAAAAATTGATTCAATCGCATAGAAAACTATTGGAACATTTAAACGCCGTTGCGGTGCGCTTGTTAAAATCACGATAAGACACGAAAGGATTTATATGCGGCTAACAGGAATGGGCAAGCTGGTTATCTTTATGTTGGTTGTGGGCGTGGCGATAGGCGCTTATCGCTCTTTAATCGGCCAGCGTATCGCGAGTGTGCCGGGTTCGCCGACGCGAACCTCGAATGGCACCAATGGGCAAACTTCGGGACATGAGGGAGGGCAAGAGGGAAACGAGCACCCCGGTGAGGGCAGTGGCACAGGTTCCACGACTTCCGGTGATGGTTCAGGCGGAGTCGAACTGCCTTTCATCATTACGGCGGCCAAAAAAGGCTGGGTAGCGGCACAAACCGAAGCCTTCAACCAGAAGCATCAAGGCCAATACCGCGTGGTGCCGATTGAAGTGCCGTCGCGCGAAGCGATGCACGCTATTCTAACCGGCAAGCAAAAGCCGGTGTTGTGGAGTTCGGGCAACCCGATTTGGCCGGCGCGTTTAGCGCAAGCCTGGCGGCAAAAAAACGGCAACAACATCGTGGATTTAAATGATCCTGCCGCACATCGCGTCTTTTTGCGCTCGCCCCTGGTGTTTCTCACCACGAAAAGAAACGCCAAATTTTTGCGCCCGCTTCTGGGCACGCCGCAGTGTTGGCAAAACATCCGCAAGATGAGCCTCGGCCAAATCAAAACGCCCTTTGGCCCCTTGCGCTTTTCTCACGCCGACCCACTCACTTCCAGCAGCGGTATGCTCACTCTGGGCCTTATCATGGTTGATTATGCCGGACGCACCGGGACAGGCGGCAACTATTCGGCTTTAGCCACCAATGCCGCTTTTTTGAAATACTTGAAGGAATTGGAGCGCGGCCTGATTTATGATGCCGATGCCGAAAAAGGCACGACGGCTTTGACGAAAGCCTTTGCCGCCGACACTTCGCGTTATGATTTTATCACCGCCTACGAGGGCACTTCACTTTCCTTGGCAGCCAAAGACCCTAACTTAGCCGTTATCTATCCGCAGCCCACGGCGGTTTCCGAACACGAAGTTTCGATTTTACAAGGCGATTGGGTGAGCGCCGAGCAAAAAGCCGGCGGCGAAGCATTTTTGAAATTTTTGGGCGGCGAAGCATCGTTGCAGGGCGGCGTCGCAGAAAAGTTTCGCCCCGTCGTTTCAGGGACGGGTGTTTCGCTTGCTTCAGAGCTATCGCGCCATGCCGCGCAGGGCTTTCAACAAACTTTTGCGCCCACCGAACTGCCACCATATGAAGCGCTTAACTCTGCCGCTTATCAATGGCGCGTGAAAATCGCCAAACAGGCGGGGTAATTTTATGAATTAACCCCCAACCCCCTTGGTAAGGGGGCTAAAATCATACGCTTATGAGTCATTAGTAAGCATTCCTTACTCAACCAAGTCATAGCATAGCCCCCTTACTAAGGGGGTTGGGGGTTACAATAGAACAAAAACCATGAAAAACCAATTGATAATTTCAACCGCCGCCTTGTTTTGTATTTCAACAGCGCACGCGCAAAGAACAACGCCCGCTACTCCTAAACCGAAACTCGCCGTTGTCCTGGTGATAGATCAGTTTCGCCATGAGTATTTGGCGCGTTATGACAAGTTTTTCGGCCCCGGCGGCTTCAAGCGCTTGCAGCGTGAAGGCGCTTTGTTTTCCAATGCGCGCTACGGACACGCCACCACTTATACCGGGCCGGGGCACGCGCATATCGCTTCGGGTTCGTATGGTCATACCAGCGGCATCATCGGCAATCGCTGGTTCAACCGCAACACGAATCGCTTGGAGTCCATGTTCTTCGATGCGAACGCGCAACTCATCGGCCTGCAAGCCTCGCCCAAAGACGACGACACTTCGCCGCGCAATTTTTGGGGCAGCATGACCGGCGATCAACTGCGCTTATCCAATGGTATGCGCTCAAAGGTTATCGGCCTGTCCAACAAAGACCGCGCGGCGATTATGTTGGCCGGCAAAACCGGGCAGGCTTACTGGTTTCATGAAGGTGCCGGCGGCCTGACCAGCAGCACTTATTACGGCGCACAGTTGCCACAATGGGTGCAGAACTTCAATGCGCGCAAACTGCCGGATGCCTACTTCAATAAAGCCTGGACAAAGGCCTTGCCAGAAGAAGCCTATTACCCGTCGCGGCGTGATGATTTCCCCGCTGAAACTGATTTTCAAGGTTTGGGCCGCACTTTTCCGCATCTTTTAACGGATGCATCCGGCAAGCCGACTACTGCCTTTTACGAAGCGTTTACCGCCACGCCTTTTGCTACCGATTATCAGTTGGAAGTTGCGCGTGCCGCCATCGAAAACGAGGCGCTGGGCGTTGATGAATATACAGATTTATTAGGCCTTAGCATCACGGCGACCGATATTGCCGGCCATGCTTATGGCCCTGATTCGCAGGAAGTGCAGGACATGATTGTGCGCCTCGATTATCAACTGGCCGGCTTTTTTCAATACCTGGATCGCCGCTTTAAGCGTGGCGAAGTTGTTCTCGCTTTAACTGCCGATCATGGCGCCTGTCCGGTGCCGGAATATATGCAAAGCCTCGGCATTGAAGCAGGGCGCATTAAAAGCAAAGCGATTAATGATGCCGTCGAAGCCGAACTGACCAGGCGCTTTGGCGCGCCCAACCCCGATAGCAAATGGGTTTTGGCCGTGGAAGACCCCGGCATTTTCTTGAACCGCGCGCTAATTTCTGAGCGCAAGTTGGATGCAGGGTTGGTGCAGCGCGCGGCGGGCGACGCGATGATGGCGGTGCCGGGCATTACGGGTTATTTCACACGCGAAAATTTTCTTTCCGGTCAATTAGCAAGCAGTCGCTATGCCGCTATGTATGAAAGAACTTTTCATCCCGAACGCAGCGGCGATGTGCTGTTTCAAACTAAGCCGTTTTATTTCAACGGCTCTTATGGCAACCGCGAAACCGGCAGCACTCACGGCTCTCCCTACGATTACGATACTCATGTGCCTCTGCTGTTCTGGGGCGCTGGAGTAAAGCCGGGAAGTTACACGCAGCCTGTCGCCATCGCCGATTTAGCACCAACTCTGTGTGCCTTGCTGGGCATCAGCGCGCCCGCCGGTAATGAAGGCAGGGCCATTCCTGATGTGATGAACACGACCGTAAATTGGACTCGCTGATTTTCGATGTAAAGTAAAACGAAGCGCCGCGAACTTGAAGTTTCGCGGCGCTTGGTTTTTGGCAGGTTTATCTACAACCTCACACTGGTCATAATCCAAATAGACTGAAATTTGCTGACAGGAAAAGCAAGAAGAATACTATAATGCACCTTATGATAAGACGATATTTCCAAAATGGAATACTTGCAGGAATGCTTATTACCTTGCTGTTCAACATTGCCCCATTACAAGCCGCGCCGAAAAGCAAACCGACTAAAGCGGCCTCAAAAGCGATAACCCCAAAGCCCGGCAGCAAAGAGCGTAGGGCCATTATGGATGCCCTGCGCGTGCCGGTGCAAAAAGAAACAAAGTTTCCGGTTATCTTTCGTGTTGGCCATCTTAAAACTCAAAATGGCTGGGCTTTTTATAGCGGCAACGCACTCCATAAAAACGGCAAGGCCATTGACGAAAAATTCCTCTGGGGTGAGATGGCTGCTTTACTGCGCAAGCAAGGCAAAACCTGGAAAGTGCTGCACTGGGGTTTTGCCACTGATGTTAGTGTCGTAGATGAATCCAAAAAGAAGTATCTTCGTGCGCCGCGCGGCATCTTTCCGTATTAAAGTGCTGTGTGATGAGTAACTCAGTAGGGGCGCAACCTGTTGCGCCCTAATAATACATCCAATTGCCGTGACAAGGGCGCAATCCGCCCAGAGGGCACCCGGCGCCCCCTACCGAACTTGAATAAGTCAAAAGGAAAATCACCTTCTTCTCAAATTCAACGCCCTCCCATTGCGCGCACCAGTGTGCAGCGCGTGGCGCGCTCTTTTGCGCCTTATCGTTGGCAGTTGCTTGTTATTGCGGTGCTGGTTCTGGCTTCGGCAGGGTTGGGGTTGCTTTCGCCTTTTTATCTGCGCACCATCATTGATGAGGGCTTAGGCAAAAATAACCTGAGCCTCGTTACGCATTACACACTGCTGACGTTAGCAGCGACTTTCGGCAGCACGCTGCTCAGTCTGGGCTATGGCTATCTTTCGATGGCGGTTGGACAGCACATCATGCGCGACTTGCGCAACCAGCTTTTCGATCACTTGCAGGGCATGTCGCTGCGCTTTTTTACGCTCACGCGCACCGGCGAATTGCAAAGCCGTCTGGTTAGCGATGTTGGCGGTATGCAGGGCGTGTTATCCGATACCGTTGCCAATGTTTTATCGAATGCAGCCATTGTGCTTTCAACATTAGTTGCCATGATTTACATGGACTGGCGCCTGACTTTGCTTAGTGTCGGCGTGTTGCCGCTCTTTGCGTTTTTCGCTTCAAAAGTTGGTGACTATTCGCGTGACCTGCGCGGCACAGCGCAACAGCAACTGGCTGATTTGAATGCGACGATGCAGGAAACGCTTTCGGTATCGGGCGCGCTTTTGACTAAGACCAGTGGCAGACGCGTTCTGACCAACGAAAAGTTTGCACAGGAAAACCAAGTGCTGACTAAATCGCAATTGCAGCAAGGCATCTTGATGCGCGTGTTCTTTAGCGTCATCATGCTCACCTTTTCGGTAACGCCGGTTCTGGTCTACTGGTTGGCCGGCTGGCTGCTTGTAGAACAAAAAGATGTGAGCTTATCTATTGGCACCATCGTGGCGTTTACCTCTTTGCAGTCGCGCTTATTCTTTCCACTGACCAATTTGCTGAATGTGCAAGTCGAAGTTGCCGGTGCGATGGCTTTGTTTGACCGCGTCTTTGAATACCTCGATAAGCCACAGGAAATCAAGGATGCACCTGATGCCAAAAAAGTAAAACCCCAGGAGACTCGCGGCGAAGTTGTCTTTGAAAATGTTTGTTTTCGCTACGAGGAAGACCAAGAAACGCCCACGCTGGATAACATTTCGTTAAGTGCCCGGCCCGGCGAGCATATCGCGCTTGTTGGCCATTCGGGTTCGGGCAAAACCACGCTGACTTACTTGATTCCGCGCCTTTATGATGCCGAGGCGGGGCGCGTTCTTATTGATGGTCACGATGTGCGCGAAATTGCTCTCGAATCCATCGGGCAGATTATCGGCGTGGTGACGCAGGAAAGCTATCTGGTGCATGACACCATTAAAGAAAACTTGCGCTATGGACGGCCCGATGCCACTGATGAGCAAATCGTCGAAGCGGCCAAAGCCGCAGCGATTCACGAGCATATAATGTCGCTTCCCGAAGGCTATGAAACGATTGTCGGCGAGCGTGGCTATAAGCTCAGCGGCGGCCAGAAGCAGCGTATTGCCATAGCCCGCGCTATTCTCAAAGAGCCGCGCATTTTGATTTTAGATGAAGCCACCAGCGCCCTTGATACGCACAGCGAGCGTTTGATTCAAGAAGCCTTAGATCGTTTAGCGCAGGGGCGCACCACCTTTGCTATCGCCCATCGCCTTTCAACGGTTCTCGAAGCCGACCAAATTTTGGTTTTAGAGATGGGCCGCATTATCGAACGCGGCACGCACGCTGAATTATTGGCCCAAAACGGCGCTTATGCCCGGCTGTATGCCGCGCAGTTTGCCACGCAACTTCAAGAAGATGTTGTGGTGTGACGGACATAGCAGCCACTTTCCAATTTGGCTTTAGCGTGTCCACGGAATGTGCCCTGATGGGGGTTGCAATCGCGAAAGTCACGCCCGATAGCAACCGGCAAACACTCGTTACCCACTTCCCGATTATGTGTTGGGTCAAAAGCACGCCACTGGTTTTTGATCAGCACTTCTACCCAGGCGTGCATTCGTCCTTCGCCGATCAGATAACCGGAAACATAACGTGCCGGCAATGCGTTAGCGCGGCATAAAGCGATCATGAGATGCGCGTAATCCTGGCAAACGCCACCACCACGTAAAAGCGATTGAGAGGCGGTAGTTTCTACGCTGCTAACGCTCGCATCATAAAGCAGAGCTTGATGTGTCCACTGGCAAATTTGTGTGACGGTCTGAGTGCTTTCTGCCCCGAAAGAGGATGCATTTTGGCGAATAGCTTCGCCCAAATCACACAGGGCTGAAGGCAAAAGAAACGCGCCCATTCCGGTTGGTGGCAATCCCGAAGTAGAACCCCCAACCCCCTTGGTAAGGGGGCTATGCTCTGAATTGGTCGAACAAGGATTGCTTAATATCAGTTCAGAGGCGTTTGAATTTAGCCCCCTTACCAAGGGGGTTGGGGGTTCTGCCCGACAAGCTAATTCAAACAACAATGCACTTTCAATTTTGGCATGGCGTAATTCCAAAACGCGATTGCCGAATTCATCGGAAAACTCCCTGCATTCATCTGGTTCAGGGTAGGCATTCCATGATTCTTGCAGTGCATCAGGCGGCAAAACGCGTAGGCGCCGCACGCAATTTTGCACCGGCGCCGAATAACTTATGCGCAGCTTTTTTGTGATGTGGAAAAGCATGAAACAAAAACAAAAGCGAACTGAATTTCAGTTCGCTTTTGTTTACTTCATTTGGTTACTTTATTCACGCGCTACGCGTGGGCGCTGTGTCTTGCGGCGATTTGTCACCAGGTAAAACTTCGTCCGGCTTTTCGATAACTGAATCGTTGGGCGTGTCGCCGGCTTCGCCTGGCTCTAAGCCGGATTCTTGCCGCGTTACGGGAGCCTCCTGGTTATCATTTCTTTCATCAGCCATGCTTCTCACTCCTTAACGTTTTGCTTTGCCTTTAGCGCCGCCTTTTGAGGCACCGGCTTTTGTTGCGCCGCCTTTAGAAGCACCGCCTTTTGATGCACCAGCTTTTGATGCACCTTTAGAAGCACCACTTTTAGACGCGCCACCTTTAGATGCGCCTTGCGCTTGGCTGTCGGCGCTCATCGGTGCGGCGTTCAAAAACTGCGGTGCGGCGGCGACGATTTTTTGGGCGGTCTCTTTTTCCTGCTTGAGATTTTCGCTGAGCAACGTCACGACTTCTCTGAAGCCAAGGCTTCTCGCAGCGGCAATGGCGTGGGTGTAACCTGCAATTTCATAATGCTCAACGCGCAGGCTGCCGCCTAAAATCACTACGTCTTTGATGGCGCCTTTAGGCTTCTCTTCTTTCAGAGTGCTGACGGCTTCTTCGACTAAACCCTGTGCGGCTTTGCAAGTAATGCGCTCCGGCTTTTCTCCCATCGCGGCAAAAGCTTTGAGCAGATTCTCCTGCTGCGCCAAGGTCTGCTCGTAATGTTCCTGCGCCATCAGTTTTACCGTTTGTGAATCGGCATTTTTTGCGACTTGTTGCAGCAACTTCGCGAACTGCTTTTCAGCAGACAGCAAATCCGACAGTTCGTGCTTCAATGTGTCCTTCAATGTATCGAGTGCCATAAATCTCTTTTGAGAAACCTCCTTAGTGGTCGCCTGAGAATTCGCAAAAGCGATGCCGCTTGTTAATAATTGACAGAATTGGGTTACAATAATAGGCAAATTTGGGCGTAGAAGGATAATGCAGATGCGACTCTTAAAGCTGCTTGTTTGCTGCTGGATGTTTTGTTGGATGCTTATCTTCAATATTGTTGTTTCGGCAAACACAGAACGTCCTCTTGTTGAACCCACAAACGGCAGTGCCACCAATCAGGTGCCGCGACTGCGCGTTCCTTTCTATGCGGGCGACGAACAGCGTATTGCCTTCAGGCTCACTAACGCTGATGGTCTGCCGTGGTCGCCGTTTAGTAATGCGTGGGTTTATGAGCAGCAACAACAGTTGAATAACATACGCGGCTACGTTGAAAACGGTTATTGGATCAACTATGCCGATTATATGCCACCCTTGGCGCAGATGCCCGAAGGAACCTATACAGCGTCAGGTTTCATTGGGACGTGGTTCTCTGGACGTGCTTTTTTCCCGGCAGTTTCGTTTATCATTGATAAAACCGCGCCGCAGATTACGATCACCTCCTTTACCAATGGCGCCATCGTCGGTGACTTGCGCGATTTGCGCGGCACGGCAACGGATGCGCTGTCCGGTATCAATTCGCCCTTGAGTTTGGGTGGTATCGTGGAGTTTTCCATCCGGCGTGGCGACAATTTCTACTGGAATGGCAACGGTTGGAGCGCCGGAGCCTTGTTTTTACCCGCTTACGAGCGCGATGGCACATGGTTGCCTGCCGCACGCGATAGGGCAGGCAATGTTATGCGCTTGCCGGGCCGCGCCGATTTGACTGCGGGCCAGACTTACACCATTACGGCGCGCACGGCTGACCGCGCCGATAACTTGGCGCAAACCTCCGTCACTGTCACGGCAAATTTTTCCAATCCTTCGGTAGCTATCACTTATCCAACAGCAGGCGCCCCTATAACCGATATTAGCGCGGTCAGCGGCATTTGTGGCGATAACGCGGGCGTTTCGCGCGTGTGGATGTATATTGAGCGGGATGATCATCTCTATTGGTCATCCTCTTCGCGGAGTTGGACTACTTCTGCCGAGCTTTTACCGGCGACACTCACCAGCCCTACTACCTGGGAGCGCAATGAGGGCTTGCCATTTCGGGATGAATTACGCGACGGCACTTACAAAATTATCGCTGTCGCCTATGACACTAATGGCCTGTCTGCGACCGATGAGGTTTCCGTCTCTGTAGATACCACACCACCACCAACTCCGACGTTTTTAACTCCGTCCAATAACTCATTTGTCAGAGATTTTAGCAATGTGACCGGTTTGGCTTCGCGTGGCACCGGCAGTCGCCTGGCGCGCCTGGATTTCCTGTTGCGCCATCCCAACGGATTTCAATGGTGGAGTGGTAGCGAATGGGTGAGTCGTGTTATCTATTTACCGGCGACTTTATCAGCGGGCGGTTTCTGGACAGTGACAGCGCCGTTGCCGCGCTACACTTCTTTGAACAGCGGCCCCTTGATCGAAGGGCAATACACGTTGACGGCTTATGCCACCGATAGCGCGGGCAATCGTTCGGCTCCAGCAGATGTTCTTGTCAATGTTGATCTATCTAATCCCCTTGTCCGCATCACACAACCCACGAGCAGCACTCATCCAAGCCTAACCACAGCCAGCGGCACAGTAAATGATAATGGCTCAACATCTCCTGGATCTGGCGTTGACCGTGTGGAAGTGTTTCTTTCGCGCATCCGCGACAACGATCCTACCGGAACGACCGAGTATCATATTTGGGGCACGAGCAATTGGACAATTGATTCGGAGGCTGTCGGGCGCTCTCGCAGCGTAACGGGCGATAGTTGGAACACGGCTTTGCCAGCTTTAACGGCAGGCGCACGCTATGGCTTCACTGCATCGGCTTATGACCGTGTAGGCTGGTCTATGTCCTCTACCGTGTATTTTCGCATCGGTTCGCCCACTGGCCCAGTTGTGAACATTACTTCCCCGGCGCATACAATTTCACTGGAAACTCTGACCAATGCGACCGGCACGGCCAGTGACCCGAACGGCGTTTCCGAAGTTTATGTGCAATTGGTGCGCGACAATGCCGGCACCATTGAATACTGGAACTGGTTCGATAGCTGGATGACAACTCCTACGCAAACCACGGCAACCGGCACAACGAACTGGTCGCAAACGCTGCCCGATTTGCCGTTGGGCAGTTATGCCCTACGTGCCTGGGCACGCAACAATTTGAGTGTCACATCGGCGCCGGTGGAACACAGTTTCACCATCGCCGATAGAATAGTTCCTGATTTAACGATTCTTACTCCAGCGAATAACACCGGCTATGACAGCTTAAGTGAAGCAGCGGGCACGGCTTTCGATGCGCGCGGCATCGCCAGTGTGCGTGCGCGAATTATGCGTGAGCGTCAGGGCGCCTTTGAAGTTTATGATTGGCTGAGCGGCGAGTGGTCGCCATACGACTCCGGCAACACCTGGGCCGAGGCTAACTTGCAGGGCACCACTAATGTGCAATGGACTTTGGCTTTGCCTCAACTGTCCGGCGGTTCTTATGGAATGGAAGTCGAGGCGCGCGATAGCAGCGGCTTAACGACCAATGCCGTTGTCCTTTTTTCGATTAACGACAACATCGCGCCGCAAATTTTGATTACACAACCCGGCGCGCGGGCTTCAACGCTTGGAGCGATTAGCGGCGTCGTAGGAGATAATGCTGATGGCAGCGGCGTCGAAAGTGTTGAAGTGCGCATCAGGCGCGGCAGCGACAATTTTTATTGGAGCGGCACAACCTGGGCTGCAAATGCTACCGATTTGCCAGCGCGCGTTGTGGGCGAAAACTGGACACTCAGTTCCGGCCCAACCCGCGCGAATTTAACCGATGGGAATTATATTATTCAAGCCTTCGCGCGTGACCACGCCGGCAATGAATCGAGTGCTTCGCACGGCTTAAGCATTGATGTCAGCCAACCCGCCAACATGGCTATTCTTTCGCCCGCGCACAACAGCACCCTTCAATCCCTATCGCAAATCAATGGCACCGCCGATGACGGCGCGGGCGGAAGCGGCATTGCATTCGTAGAAATCTTGCTGACCCGCGCCAATGGCAATAGTTGGAACGGCACGGCCTGGACAAGTAGCCAGACATTCTTAACCACCACCCAAACCGCCGTAAACAATGGCATTAACTGGGCGCGCACCAGTGGCCTGCCATCGGGCGCTAATCTTCCGCCCGGCACTTATATAATCTTGGCCTTCGCTTATGACGGGGTCGGCAATAAAGTCGGCGTGTCACATAGCTTTACTGTAGCTTCGCCCACCATTCAATTCTCTTCAGCGACCTACAATGTAATAGAAAGTGGCAGCGCGGCGACGATTACAGTCACGCGCAGCAGCGCCGCAATCGCTGCCAGCATTAACTACACAGCAAGCAACGGCACAGCGGTCAAACCCAGCGATTATAACGAAACCAACGGCACTTTGAACTTTGCCGCCGGCCAGCTTTCGCGCACCTTTACCGTCCCGATTGTCAACGATAACTTAGACGAAAACGATGAAACAATTCGTCTGGCCTTAAACACTCCGGTAGGGGCCACGTTGGGCACGCCGGGCGCAGCGACCCTGACCATCATTGATAATGACGCGACGCCTGCGCTCACTATTGATGATGTGACGATTACCGAAGGCAATCCTCCAACAGCGGCGCAAAATGTGTTGTTTAAAGTGACTCTAGGAGCGCCCAGTGGCCGGACAGTCGGCGTGAACTGCATTACGGCCAATGGTTTGGCGCTTTCACCAGCGGATTACACCGCCACCGGCAGCACTTTAGTTTTTGCTCCTGGAGAAACCAGCAAAACCTTCAGCGTTCCGGTCAAAACCGATCTTCTGGATGAAGCCAATGAAGTGTTTTATGCATTGCTGTCATCGTCGGTAAACGCCTCCATAGGCCGCGGTCGTGGTGTTGCTACCATCGTAGATAACGATGCCGCGCCATCCATTACAATCGACAACCTGAATATCACCGAAGGCAACGGAGGCACGCGCCTGGCCGTAGCTTATTTGCGTCTGTCGGCGCCCAGCGGGAAGGCAGTGCGAGTAAGTTATGCTACGCAGAATGATATGGCCCAGGCCGGCAGTGATTATGTAGCTGTCGCACCCACCAGTGTGGCATTCAATGTCGGCCAAACTGTGACCTTAGCGCGCGTAACTATCAATGGCGATCTTCTCAACGAGCCGGACGAAAACTTCTTTGTCAATCTGACCAACCCGGTCAACAGCACTATCGCTGATGCTCAGGGCAAAGTCACTATCGTCAATGATGATCGACTTCCGGCACTGACTATTGATGATGTGGCCGTTAGCGAAGGCAATCCTGCCCAGGGGGCGCCCGGCACGCAAAGCCTGATCTTTAAGGTGAACCTATCAGCGCCCAGCGGGCAAACCATAAATGTTAATTACGCAACGGCGAATGGCACTGCCCAGGCCGGCAGTGATTACGTTGCTAAAAACAGTGTGCTGACTTTTGTGCCGGGAGGGCCGCTAACTCAAACCGTTAATATCACTATTAACAGCGATATTGTTGTTGAAGGCAACGAAACGTTGTTTGTTCTTCTATCTGGCGCGGTCAATGCCACTGTTAGCAAAGCGCGCGGCGCCGGCACCATAAATAACGACGACACATCAGGCTAAATTCAGCCACTGACCGGCAAAAGAAAAGCAGCGGACAATTTCTGTCCGCTGCTTTTTCATTGAATTAATGATGGTTAAATACGGTTCAAGCGATGTAACACGCGCTCGCGTCCCAAGATTTCCAGCAAGTGGAAAATCGAAGGCCCAACAGTGCGGCCTGAAACTGCCATGCGTGCCGGATGAATTAGCTCTGCCGGTTTGATGCCCAGTTCTTCAGCCAGGCCGCGTAACGCGCCTTCAATAGATTCTACTGTCCACTCGGATAAAGCCTCCAATCGCGTAGCGAATTGCTGCAAGCGCGGGCGCGAAACATCCGTTAAATGTTTGGCGGCCCCGGCTTCATCCATGCCGTAGTCATCGGTAAAGAAGTAATTGGCGGCGCGCCCGAAATCGGTATCGAAGTGCGCCAACCTTTGTGTTTTGCCGTCATCGCCAACAGTTTCTTCCCAGGTTACATTGGTGCGAACTCGTTCCCGTGCTGCTTCAATGGCGGTGCGCGCATAATCATCTAATTCAAAGGGAGGCAACTGCGGTTTAACCAATTCAATAAATTGTTCAAGCGGCATCGCTTTTAAATGCTCGGTGTTGATATGCGCCAGCTTTTCCACATCGAAAATCGCCGCTGCTTTGTTGACTCGTTCAAGTGTGAATTTGGTTTTTAACTCCTCACGCGAGAAAATCTCCTGCGTGTCACCTTCGCCGGGATTCCAACCCAGCAAAGCTAAGTAATTAAACATGGCATCCGGCAAGATACCTTCATCGCGATAATACAAAACATTAGTTGCGCCATGCCGCTTGGATAGCTTCTTGCGGTCGGGGCCAAGTAAGAATGGCAGATGCACGAATTGCGGAATCTCAAAACCAAGCGCCTGATAAATCAAGAGTTGACGCGGTGTGTTATTGATGCCGTCTTCGCCACGCAAGACGTGCGAAATCTGCATCAGGGAATCATCAATCACGCAGGCGAAGTTGTAGGTTGGCGA
>DASWNL010000430.1:0-23694 GCA_036399215.1 Abditibacteriaceae bacterium | reverse complement strand
AGTAATTTTTTATCCACGAACGACACGAAGACACACGAAGGAATGGCCGCGAAAAGACACAGAAAGCACAAAAGGAAACGCAAAAAACAAGGAAAATCTACTCATCCATTCCATTTTTTGCGAATTTTACGCTTTTTCGCGGCTATCTCTTGGTGTGTCTTCGTGTCCCGCGAGATAACCAAAAATGAAAACGATAGTCGTCAAAATCGGCACCAGCACTTTAATTCGCAACGGTGTCGCTGATGAAAATTACATCGCCGGATTAGCGCAACAAGTGGCACGCCTGCACCACAAGGGCACGCGCGTAGTGATTGTCACATCGGGCGCGGTTCGCATTGGGCTTGACACCATGCAGCGAGAGCGTGCGGTGCGCTTACCCGAAAAGCAAGCCGCCGCCGCTGTTGGCCAAAGCCTCTTAATGCGCGCTTATCGCCGCGCTTTTAATGAAGAAAATCTGCACGTCGCCCAACTACTTCTGACACGAGCTGACATTTCCGACCGGCGTCGTTTTCTCAATGCGCGTCATACCATGACGCAGCTTTTTGAGTGGGGCGTGGTGCCCATTGTCAACGAAAACGATACCGTCGCCGTCGAAGAGATTCGCTTTGGCGATAACGACACTTTAGGTGCTTTAACTGCCCTCGTTGCCGAAGCCGACCTCTGCCTGTTGCTATCGGATGTGGATGGCTTTTATCTGCCCGGCCAAAAACAGCCTGAAGCCCACATCGAGCGCATCACAAATCAAATCGAGGAAGCCGCTGGAGGCGCTGGCAGTATTGGCGGCACCGGCGGCATGAGAACTAAAATTGAAGCGGCGCGCATCGCCATGCACGCCGGCATTGAATTAGTCATCGCGCATGGCCGTGCCGAAAACATTGTGCAACGCGTAGCCGAAAATGAAAATGTCGGCACGCGTTTTTTGCCCCGTGCTCGTTTGCGAGGTCGCAAGCGCTGGATCGCTTTTGGCCGCCATACACAGGGCACTCTTGTGCTAAATGATCGCGCCCGCGCCGCCTTAGTGGAAAAAGGCTCCTCACTTTTACCAATTGGCATTATCGAAGTGCAAGGCAACTTTGAGCCGGGCGCCTTAGTTTGCCTGCGCGATAACAGCGGCGAATACGCGCGCGGCCTTACCAACTATTCGGCGGACGATTTGCGGGCAATAGCCGGGCTGCACACATCACAAATCGCTGAAACCCTGGGTCGCGCCGATTTCAAAGAAGCGATTCACAGGGACAATTTGACGTTGATTGAATAATGTAGGGACGCCGGGTGCCCTCTGGGCGGATTGTGTCCTCACCTTAATGGACGCAACAGGCGTCCCTATAACTATGCGCCGCACTTCTGCTTTTACCCTCATCGAACTGCTTGTCGTCATAGCGATAATAGCTCTGCTCGCCGCGATTTTGTTTCCAGTGTTTGCCCGTGCGCGCGAAAATGCGCGGCGCTCTTCATGTCAGAATAACCTCAAGCAAATCGGCATTGGGCTATTGGCTTACACGCAGGATTATGATGAAGCAACCACGCGCTCGTTTTTCGGCACGGCGGGCGATTCAACATCCACTGACAACTACAAATGGATGGACGCGATTTTTCCGTATGTGAAGAATGAGCAGCTTTTCACCTGTCCCAGCGATAGCGCTTCTAATCGTCGTTATGTTTATCATCGCCGCATTTCGGCCAGTGACCCTAATCCGGGCAAAGATTATGGCAGTTACGGTTTGAATGGCGCTTATGGTGCGGTTCTGACTGATGCCCAAACGCCACCGCGTTCGGCCAATAACTTATTAGTGACTATGTCGGATATTGCCGTGCCTGCACAGACAATTTGGGTGACAGATAACAATAACGCCATTACCCCGGTAAATACAGGTGGTTCGCAGGGGTTTTTCTGGGCCAGCACATCACCCAACCCAACGATTAGTTCTACTTCGCCGCGTCAATTGCAAAATATCGTGGAGCGTCATCTCAATACAGTTGGCACCGTCTTTTGCGATGGTCATGTCAAATCGCTCAAACTGGAAGATATGGCGCGCAGCAAAACTTTAACCGACCCTGTAGATGGCGCCACCAAAAACGTCATGACGCTTTTCACTATTGAGAACGATTGACGGCAGTAGAACATAATTTTGTATCCGTGTTCTATTCTTTGCTTCGATGCGATTCTCGTTTTGGTTTTCAATTCTTCTCTCCCTAAAACGCACCTTTGGTTGTGTGCGCCGTTTTTCGCGTCGCACCTTGATGCTGGGCCGTTTGTGGACTGCTCCCGAAAGCAATCCTTTCTTGCAACGCGCCCTGCGCGTCGAAGAGCGCAAACGGCGGCCATTTCTCTTGGTCGCGGTTCTGATGCTTTGCATTTTGCTTCTTAACAGTGGCCTCTGGTTTCTCTGGTCGTGGCTCTTAAAAAATTCATCGCGAGGTGAATTAAGAGGCTTTGGGGCGCCTTATGAGCTGCCGCGCGCTTTAGGCGGCAACATCCTGAGCGGCGTGGCGCTTGTGACACTCTTTTGCTGTATTTTCGCGGCGTTTTTTTTGTGTGGCTCGCGCGCCGCCCAAAACCTGCGACGCGAAGTCTTGGGCGGCACGCTGGAACAACTAATTCTTTTGCCACAACGCGAAGAACACTGGCTATGGCTTTTGCGCGCGCAGCCTTTAGCTTTGTCGCTGCTTTGCTATCTTTGTGGCCTGCCGGTTTTCACTTTGGCTGTCCTCACCAACAACTGGCATTGGCTCGATTTAATAGGCTTGCTTCTGCTGTTCATTGGCATCGGCCACATGGCGCCGGGCTGGACGCCTTTGCAGTGGCAGGCAAAACAAAATCAAAGTCTGCGTTTCGATTTGCGAGCCTGGCAGGAAAAGATGAAAGCGGTGCAGGCCGAAGCCAAAAACAACAAGAGCGAAGCCGCCACTTTAGAAACGCAGCGGCGCATGGCGCGCTTATGGGAAGAGATGGAGCCGGTTAGCGACACAACCACCAAAGAAGGCAAGAAACGCTTGCTCGTTGGGGCTAATGCCCTGCCCGGCGCAGCGACTTCCGGCCAGGGCTGGCGCTGGCTCGCCTGGTTTTTGCCTTTTCAATTGATTGGGCCACTGGCGGCTTTAGCACGCGCGCCGGGCAGCCCCTTGCGCACCTTATGGGAAAACTTTGTGGAAGCTTTGCCCGCTGGCTTAGTGGAATTGGCGCCGGGGTTTCTTCTGACCTGGCCGCTGCTTATCGAGCGTGTTCTGCTGGCGCCACTACCCTTTTTCGCCTTCATGTTGCCGCCAATTTGTCTTTATGTGCCGCTGTGGTTGGCGCGACAAATCGGCGGCAATTTGCAATTGGCTTCCCTTATTTCGCCGGGTGAAATCTTCTGGACAGCGCGACGCTTAAAAGTGCGGCGCCTTTGCAGCCGCTGGATTTTTTGGTGCGCGCTATTGATGGTTTTGGGCTACACCTGGACGACTTGCATTCAGGATGCAACCCTGGCCATCACCCTGCGCGGCGCACCGATAAGCCCTTCTTGGGCTTTGGCTGCTTTAGCAACAATTTGTCTGGTCATTGGGGCAATTGTTGCCGGCGAAGCCTTAGAAAAGCCCTTAGCTACATTGGGGAAAGGCGAAATACCGGCAAGTGATGCCTGGCGCAATGCTGCCCTGGTTGCTGCGCGTATTTTTGTTTTTTCCATTGGGGCTTATGTTGCGTTTTGCCTGCTCGGACGCCAGCCTTTTTTCGATGTCCCGTTTCTGCAACGCTTGACGCCCCTTTTGGGGACGACGCTTGCCTATTTAATCGCCAGTTTTGGCTCTTCCACGTTGCAAGCCTCCTTGCCAGAAACGCAACGCGGCGCGTGCAAAGCCTTCGTGCTTTTTTGGACTTTGGGATTGGCCCTCGCCGCTTTAGGGCACGTTGTAGCCGGCTTCTATTACAAGAACCCTTTTACTTTCGATCAAGCCCCGTATGTGCTTTTGTCGCCGTTTGTCACTCTTATCGCGCTTTTCCGTGCCGATCTAAACAGCGGCATTCCCTGGTGGTTCGGGCCACTTTTACAAGCTGTTATCGGCCTTGCCTTGCTGCTGGCCGCTGCCTTGAAGAGTTTCGGCAGAGCGCCGGCTAATGCTCCTGTTGTCGCGGATGAAAGTCAGGCTCAACTGCCCGCGCCTTTGCGCTGGATGATGAAAACACTGACCGGAATATGGGCCGGCATCACAGGTTTTTTTGAAGGCGTGATGGAAATCGTGCGCCGCGCCGATGACGGCATTGTGCAATGGAGCAAACGCTGGGGCAATCCGATTTTAACTGATGAAATCGCGCGTCGCCTGCGCCGTGAACACTGGCCTCTGGGCTGGCTGGTTTTATGTCTTGTCGGCACCGGATTCTTACTGCAAGCCTGGTATTTTATGGGCGCGGGTCTGCAAGGCCGTTTTGTTGGTGGCCTGACGTTAGCCGTCATGATTTTGCTTGGATTCTCCGCAAGTTTGCGCCTGGGACTTTGTTTCGACCGCGACCGCGCCAATGGCACTCTGGTCTTCATCTTTCTCACGCCGCTTAGCGAAAAAGAGATCGCCTGGGGCAAGTTATTCGCAAATGTTATTTATACAGCCGGTAGTCTGCTGGCACTGCTGCCATTTTTACTGATTGGCATGATCTTAGAAATGGCGCGCGGCAACTTTTATCTGCCTTTCATCGGCCTTTTAAGTTTTGCTTTCATCATCAGTGTGGTCAGTTATTTTTCGAGCCTTAGCCTGTTGTGCAGCATCTGGGCACTCAAACCCTCGCAGGGAATTTGGCGTGCTTTTTTTTATGGGTCTTTAGGACAGGGCCTTTTATTCCTTCCTCCGGGCATCTTATTTATTCTCGCAGAACTCAATAGAGAGCCTTACAGGGACGCTGACTTTTTTTATCTTGCAGGCTGCTTCCTGTTTACTTTGAATTGCGTTATAGCCTTTTTTGTATGGCAAGGTTCTCTAAAACTGCTACGCAAGCAGCGCTATTCCGATGATGTAACCAGCGGCAAGCGGACAGGATAAGGTTTATGCCAGATAAGGAATTGTCAAAGGCCCCTGTGGCAAAACGGCAATTGAAGCGCCGTTTTCTAAATTTTCGTTTACAGTTGCTTCAATGCTGTGGCATGGATTTAGATGCGCGGCGAGCGTTGTTTCATCAGATAACTCGCTGAACAAATGCACTTCAGCACGACATTGAATGAGAGCCTGTATTTGCGCCTGCCATTGTTCGGCAAAGGTTTCGTTTTCGATAAGCGAAAAAACATCCTGCGGTTTTTGGGCACGACGTAATAAAGCATCATACGGGCTGCCATCGGGCACACCATAGCGGCATTGCGCCGCCAAAATAATATTGCCGCTCTCCTTCACAATGCGCGCGGCGGCACTCATGCCCTTTACGCCTTGATACAAATTCTGGTCGAGCGGATAGCCGCTGTTGGTGGTTATTACAAGGTCAAAAGGCGCATCCACTTTTTGCATGGCCGAAGCGCGCACAAACTCGCAGCCAACTCGATGCGCTTTGATTAAATCACCGGCGAAAACACCCGTTATTTCGCGCGCTTCGTTGAGCGCCACATTCAGCAAAAAACTCGGCCCGGCTAAAAGCGCGATGTCACGCATCTCTTCCCAAATCGGGTTTCCATCCAAAATGCCAAAAGCCGCGTGCGGGCTGCCGATATTCTCGCGCCCGTGATTGCTGACAATGGTTTCCAACCCGGCCACACCCGGCATGATACCTTTGGGGCCACCGCTAAAACCAGCAAAAAAATGCGGCTCGATAAAGCCGGTAATGATACGCACATCGGCTTCCAGCAAATGCCGGTTCAAAAGCGCTGGTTTCCCCTGCCGTGTGGTGCTCACCTGGCGTAAAGCATGGGGGTTTTCCGGCTCATGATTTAGCACACGATAATTGCACACCACATCCGGCGTCAATAGTTTTTCCAGTTGCTCGCGGCTATTGGGCAAATGACTACCAAGCGCATTAAGCAAGAGAATGTTTTCACGCTGCGCACCGCATTTTTCCAAATAATTGAGTAGCCAGGGAATGAGACGGTCATTAGGCGTGGGGCGCGTAATATCGGTAAAAACGATGCAAATTTTAGAGTGCGCCTTGATTTGCTGGCGCAATGAGGCCGTGCCAATTGGATTATCTAAAGCATCCAGCATGGCCGCACGCTCATCGGCTAAACCAGGGCGGTGCGAAGGTTCGATAACCGTTACATTATCAGGCAATTCAACCGACAATTGCCCTTCGCCGTAAGCTAAATTGATTTTCATAGATTGCTTTTGTAGTTTAGCGCGCGACAAACCGCTATTAATCACAAGATGCAATAAAAAGCGGCAACCTTAGCGGCCTTGCCGTGTCCAAAAAGGCCGAAGTTTTAGAAGTAGTTTCATTATTCTCATGTCCTTTCGCCGTTTTGCTCACATTCAACCTCGCGCGCTGCTTGCTTTGTCTGCTGGCTCTTTAGTGGCCGGCGGTGCTATTTTGCGCGCGGCCTCGCCGCCCGCCAAACAATATATGCCGGTAAAGGGCGTAGTAAAAACCGTTAAAAAACCAGGCATGGCGCATCCACAGCCGGTTGTGGTTAAACCCAAAGCTAAACCGCTGGATGACAATGCGCTGTTCAAGCGTGATATTTTGCCGTTGATTAACCAGTTTTGTGGCGATTGTCACATCAAAAAATCGAAAGGCAGCATCTCACTGAAGGGTTTCAACAGCGCCGATGCGCTGGTAAAAGACCTGAAACTTTGGGATCAAGTGCTGCTAAACGTGCATTCCGGCGCCATGCCGCCCGCAGATAGCCCGCAGCCGACCAAAGCCCAGCGCGATAAGATAACCGCCTGGCTGGAAAGCACCCTTTCTAAAGCACAGTGCGAAATTCCCGATCCGGGCCGGGTGACTCTGCATCGCCTCAACCGTGCCGAATACGACAACACTATCCGCGACTTATTCGGCATAGATTTCCAGCCCGCCGCTGATTTTCCCGCTGATGATGTGGGTTATGGCTTCGACAACATTGGTGATGTGCTTTCCATCTCGCCGCTGCTCATGGAGAAGTATTTGAAAGCCGCCGAGCAAGTTTCGGAAAAAGCCATCGCTTTGCCGCCACGCAAGTTTGTCAGGTTGGAAACCACTGACCTTAAAGGTGGTGCCGAGTTTGAAGATGGCGCCCGCTTTTTAGCTTCAACGGCGGAAATTTCCGCCGAATATCCATTCCCCGCCACTGGCGAATACTTGCTGCGCATCAATGCATGGGCACAGCAGGCGGGCGAAGAGCCGGCGCGCATTAAAGTAAAAGTCGGCGAAACCGAAGTCAAAACTTTCGATGTGGCCGCCACCAAAGACAAGCCCGAATTCTACGAAGAAAAAGTCAAAGTTGAACAGGGCAAAAAGAAGATCAGTGTTGAATTTATCAACGACTTCTATGATGAAAAACTGCCCGAAGATAAGCGCGACCGCAATTTCGTTTTAGAGTTCATCGAAGTGATTGGCCCACTGAATGCCACTTTCACTGCACCGGAATCGCATAAGAAAATCATCTTCAAAGAACCGGCACCGAACGCTTCACAGCAAGAACAAGATGTGGTTGCCCGCGAAATCCTAACTAAAGTCGCGCGACGCGCCTGGCGCCGTCCGATAACAAGCGGCGAAGTAGATCGTCTGTTGCGCGCCGTGCATTTAGCGCGTAAGGATAACGAATCATTCGAGCGCGGTATTCAACTGGCCTTGCAAACCATTCTGGTGTCGCCGAACTTCATCTTTCGCGCCGAATTGGACGACAAACCCAACGATCCTAAAGCCAAGCGCGAATTGAATAATTACGAACTGGCGACGCGCCTTTCCTATTTTTTGTGGAGTTCAACGCCCGATGCCAGCCTTGACTTCTATTCGGAAAAAGGCGCGTTGCAAAAGCCGGAAAACTTGGGCTTTAATGCGCGGCGCATGTTGAAAACCGAAAAGGTGCGCGCTTTGGCCGAAAACTTCGCCGGGCAATGGCTGCAATTGCGTCTTTTAGATCAGGTCACGCCCGACCCCAAAACGTTTCCTCAGTGGAGCGACGAATTGCGCACCGCCATGCGCGCCGAAACGCTGAAGTTTTTTGAAACCGTCGTGCGCGAAGATCGCAGCGTGCTGGAATTCCTGGATGCCGACTATTCATATCTCAACGAAACATTGGCCAAGCTTTACGGCGTGCCGGATGTTAAAGGCCCGGAGTTGCGCCGCGTTTCTTTCACAGGGAACTTAGCCAAACAGCGCGGTGGAATTTTAACGCAGGCCAGCGTTTTAACGCTCACCTCCAATGCCACGCGCACCAGCCCGGTCAAGCGCGGCAAGTGGGTTTTGGAGCAGGTTTTCAACGCGCCGCCACCACCACCGCCGCCGGATATAGCCGACCTGCCGGCCAACGACGTAAAAACGCATTTGACGCTGCGCCAGAAACTGGAAGAGCATCGCAAGAATCCGTCGTGCGCTTCGTGTCATGCGCGTATGGACGGCATCGGCTTTGGCCTGGAAAATTACAATGCCATCGGCGCCTGGCGTGAAAAAGACGGCAAATTTCCATTAGACACCAGTGGTTCTTTAGCCGACGGCAGCAAATTCAATGGCCCGGTGCAACTAAAGGCCATTTTGAAGAATCGAAAAGATGTGTTCACACGTAGCCTGTCCGAAGCCATGTTAACCTATGCCCTCGGACGTGGCCTTGAACGCGCCGACCGTTGCCATGTGGATACTATTGTGGCGCATGTGAAGAAGAATAATTACAAATTCTCGGCACTGGTGACTGCGATAGTCGTTAGTGAACCGTTCCGCAAAAAGCGCGGAGACGACGCGAAAAGTTAAGAGTCAGAATTCAAAAGCTTTATGTCCAAATTCTCAGTTAATCGCCGCACCTTTTTACGTGGAGCTGGAACGGCTCTGGCATTGCCTCTGTTGGAGCAAATGACCCCGGTGCAGGCTGCCGAAGCTAAAAAGGAAGGCAAAAAAGCCGAGCCTAAGGCACGCGCCAACCGCATGGTGTTTTGCTTTGTGCCTAACGGCATGCACATGGCCGATTGGACGCCGAAAACCGAAGGCGACTATGAGTTGCCGTGGATTTTGGAGCCTCTCAAAAACGTCAAAAGTGAGATTTCCGTGCTTTCGGGTCTGGCGCAACTAAACGCGCGGGCTTTGGGCAATGGCGGCGGCGACCATGCGCGTTCGGGCGCGTCCTTTTTAACCGGCGCGCACCCGGCCAAAACCGCTGGGGCGGATATTCGCAACGCCATTTCGGTTGATCAATTTGCCGCGCAGAAGTTAGGGCCGGTTACCAAATTCCCTTCTCTGGAAATCGGCATCGAGCCGGGCAATCAATCGGGCAACTGCGATTCGGGCTACTCCTGCGCGTATCAAAGCACCATTTCATGGCGCAGCGACACTACACCTGTTCCCAAAGAAACCAACCCGCGTGCTATTTTTGAGCGGCTTTTTGGTAACGGCAACAACGGCGAAGAAGCCGCCAGCCGCTTTCAACGTGATCGCTATCGCAAAAGCATCTTAGACTTTGTGCTTGATGATGCGCGCGAACTTGAAAGCAAGTTAGGCGTGCGCGACCGGCGCAAACTGGACGAGTATTTCACGGGCATCCGCGAAATTGAACAGCGCTTGTCTTACGTCGAAAAAAGCAACTTCCAGATTGCAGGTGGCGTGCGACCCAACGGCAGCCCGCGCGATCCAGGCGAGCATATCCGCTTGATGGGCGACATGATGCTGCTTGCGTTTCAGGCCGATTTAACGCGTATTTGCACTTTTACTTTCGCCAACGACGGCTCCAACCGCAGCTATCGCAACATCGGTATCAGCGAAGGCCACCATGAATTGTCGCATCATGGCCGCAGCCAGGAAAAGCAAGAGAAAATTCGCCAGATCAACCGCTTTCACATCGAGCAATTGGCTTATGTCTTGGAAAGGCTGAAAAACACGCGCGACGGCGAACATTCTCTGCTGGATAATACCATGTTGGTCTATGGTGCGGGAATTGGCGATGGCGACCGGCATAACCATGACGATTTGCCGATTCTCTTAGCCGGGCGCGGCGCCGGAACTCTAACGCCGGGGCAGCACATCAAATATGAAAATCCCACGCCGATGTGCAATTTGTTCGTTTCGATGCTGGATCGAGTCGGCATTAAGACCGAGCGCTTCGGCGATAGCAGCGGCGCTCTGAAGATTTAGAATTCTTTATATCGTTTTAGCACTCGAAAGAGAACGAAAGAGCCACCAGAAAAAATTCTGGTGGCTCTTTCGTTAGCGTAAAATTTCAAGACGTTACCAATCGAATCCACGCATCAGCAATCAGGGCGTGGCCGGCCAAACTTGGATGCACACCATCAGGTAACCAATAGTCAAGTGAAGCACGAGTCGAAGCGGCGGCGAAAAGACCATCAAGTGGCAAATAGAGCGCACCGAATTGGCGGGCTAAATCGCGGCAAGCTGTAATGCGTGGGTCAAGGTCTTCACGCCACTTTTTGCGATCTTCAGGAATCGGCAATAGAAACGGTTCGCAGATGACGAGGCGCGTGCCTGACTCTGTAATCGCGCTCAAAATACGTCGGTAGGAATCTTGAAATTCACCTATGGGCGAGCTTTTGCCGCTGTCATAGCGCCGCCAGGTATCATTGATGCCAATAAGAACCGAAACCAGATTCGGCTGCAAATCGAGCACATCTTCCTGCAAGCGGGCTTCAAGATCATAAACGCGATTACCGCTGATACCTTTGTTGGTAAAGTTCAAATTCCATTCGGGATAACGCGCCAGAAGTTGCGCGGCGCACAACGCAGCGTAGCCGGTGCCTAATCCGCCATTCGCGCCGGAATTGCGTCCGGCGTCTGTTATGCTGTCGCCATAAAATAAAACGTGGTCGTGAGGTTGAAGAAGCATTTTGGTTTTTAATGGTCAAGGGTCATGTCGCGCACGATGGCGACGATTTGGTCATCAAGTAGAGGCTGCAAACGGGCTTCATAACGACGCGTGCCCTCCGCCGACGAGATTTCATATTCTATTTGCACCGGCTCGCGCCTCTGAGCGACCTTTTCAACAGCGCAAGCGACAATGGAGGCCGCTGGTTCCGGCAGGACTTCCTGCACACGCCGCCCGAAGAACTGCTTCGGCGGCAAAAGAAAGCGCGAAACGTCTGCCGCGTGATAGGCCAGAATCAAACCTTCCGCGCTCAGACGTAGATACATATCGGGAAAGGCATCGTAGATGGACTGCAACTCGCTACTCACTTGCAACAAGCGATTTTCTACTTCGCGGCGGCGTGTGGTATCGCGCGTGGCGACTAAAATACCGTCATACAAAGAGCCGGGGGGCAGCGTTTTGCAAGTGGCTTCCAGCACGCGCCACGAGCCGTCTTTATGGCGCAGGCGATACTCAATAGAACGCGATGGGGCAATCGCGGGCGCTTGCAAAATCTCTCGCAAGAATCGCCGCATTATTTCGCGGTCATCCTCGTGAATGTAATCCCATAACCCTTCGCCGGTAAATGCTTCGGGCGGATAACCTGTAAGATTTTCCACCGCAGACCCAAGATATAGCAACGAACCCTGGCGGTTTAGAATGGCAATGGCATCCGGCACGTTTTCAATGAGCAGGCGCAGTTGTTCTTCGGTGCGTCGTAATTCACGCGCCGCCTTTTCGCGCTGGCTGACATCGCGCAGCAAGGATTGAATCGCTGGACGCCGCTGATAAAGCATCCGGCTCGATGTCGCTTCTACTTCAACGCTCGTGCCATCCAAACATAAGACACGAGCTATGGCCGCACCGGCGATTCGCTCCGCAGCGTTTTCGTTTAAAAACTCATCATTTTCAATGCCATGCCATAAGCGTCGCAAGCGTTCCGCAACACGGTTGCGGTCGAGCGGGTCAACAAAATTTAAAACCTGATGGCCAATTAGTTCCGTTGCAGAGACGGCCCCTACCAGGCGCGCGGCAGCCTCATTGGCAAAAAGAATTTCGCCGGCGGCATGAACTAAAATCGCATCCGGCGAGGTATCTACCAGATGGCGGTAACGGGTTTCGCTGTCGCGTAAAGCCGCTTCGGCAGCCTGAGGGCCGCTCATGTCCAGCACAAAGCAAATGCCCAAATCATGTCCCACTCCCGGCTCCAAATAAGCCGCACCGACCAAAACCGGCACCCGCGTGCCGTCTTTGCGAAAGTATTCTTTTTCGTAAGGCGTGCAAGCCCCGCGTTCGGCCAATTCCTGCACAGCGCACGCGTCGGCATCACGAAATTCAGGCGGTGTTAAAACATCTGGACGCACCAGGCCTTCCCATAAATCCGAGCGCGTGTAACCAACGATGCGTAAGAAAGCATCGTTGGCCTCGGTAATCTCGCCAGCGGCATTCCACGACATGATGCCGATGATATTGGAATCGGCAATACGCCGGAAACGCGCTTCGCTGGCGCGCAAATCCTGCTCGGATTGCATTGCTTCGGTCACATCCTGCGCAGTGCCGGACAAATGTGTAATCTGCCCTGTTGCTCCAACAACAGGGCGCGCCCGCACATGAATAGTGCGAATCGCGCCGCTGGGCCGCTCGATGCGAAAATGCCGATCCAGAGTTTTGCGCTCACGCACGGCGCACTCAGCAGCCAGACGTGCGCCTCCCCGGTCATCGGGATGAATGCGTGACTCAATCAGGTCATAAGTGATTTCTGTCTGACCAAGATGCAAATCGAAGATATGAAAGAGTTCTTCCGACCATCGCACCCTGCCGGTATCTAATTCCCATTCCCAATGTCCTATAGAAGCCAGGCGTTGAACTTCGGCAAAATGAGTTACAGAGCGCAACAGGCTTTCTTCAGTCTCACGCCGCGTCGAAATATCATGCGCCTGCAACATCCAGGTCTTATCGTCATCCAGAAGGTTGGTAACCGTAACGGAAAACCAGCGCCACGCTGCATTGCCGACAACAAAAGCGTTGCCTCCGCCATAACGCAGTCGTATTACAATTGTGGCATGACCTTCAGGCTGGCGGCGCAGGCGTTCTAAGGTTTCCTGTAACAAGGGTTCATCGGCGGGATGCACCCAACGCAGCCACTCCTGTCCGACCAATTCCTCGCCCACGCCTTTCCCGGCTTTTGTGCTTCTATGAGTGCTTGTGGTAGCACCTTTAGCAACATTTTCTTTCCATTCATAGCCAAAAGCCAGATGCGCGGCGCGATTGGCATAGCGCAAAGTGCCATCCGGTGCGGCCAGCATCAATGGCTCTCCGCTTTTATCCAGCAAGCGCCATGCGTTGCCCAACGTTTCATTGATCTGCGCACCCAATTCTGAACTTTGCTCGCTGCTTTGCGCGTGCTTAGATGCTCTCGACAAAGAGAACGAAGATTCAAAGGGCGCTTCACGAGGATGGCGGCTTGTTCCACCGGAGGGGAAATTGATCATCGAATGTTTATCGAGTTTTGATTTAGAAGTATCGCCAACGGAAGTCGAACATTAACCTGAAATAGCCTACAAGCAAAAGACCTATGGGGCAACAATCCGCAGCCACCACCACAATCACAAACGCCGCCTGAAAAAGGATTTCATCAAGCGGCGTTTGTGATTGAAAGAATAAAACTCAGGCACTCTTGCTGATAAGCTCTTTGTCTTCGAGGTAGCCAAGAATTTTGGCGTAGGCTTCCTCAACTGATTCCTTGTCGCTTTCGATAAGGATTTCGGGATTCTCCGGCTCTTCATACGGATCGGAAACGCCGGTAAAGTTTTGAATCTCGCCGGACAGTGCCTTTTTGTAAAGCCCTTTGGCATCGCGGCGCACTAATTCATCAAGCGAGCATTTGGTAAACACTTCGACGAAAGTAGCACCATTCGCGTCAACCATTTCGCGCACTTCATCGCGCACGTTACGATACGGAGAAATGGCAGCGGAAATAGCAATAACGCCGTTGCGCGAAAGCAAGTCGCAGACAAAACCAATGCGACGAATGTTGGTATCGCGGTCTTCTTTGGAAAAGCCCAAACCCTTGCTCAGATTGGTGCGAACCACATCACCATCGAGGACTTCGACTTTATAACCGCGCTTTTGAAATTCTTCATTCAGCAAATCCGTCAGTGTGCTCTTGCCCGAACCAGACAGGCCCGTAAACCACAATGTAAACCCTTTATGCACGAAAAGACTCCTTAAAAAGAAACTATTTTGGACTGTTTTAAACCGTTTTGGCCGATTCCATCTTAGCGAATAAACTTGGGGAGTTCAATTGAACAAACGCTAAGGAGAGTCATGCGACTTCAACTTTTAGGGACTGCCGCTGCCGAAGGCTGGCCGGCGCCGTTTTGCACCTGCACGGCCTGCGAAGAAGCTCGAAAACGCGGCGGCCCTAACCTTCGCACGCGGTCTGGCGCGCTTTTGGACGAGGACTTTAAAATTGATTTTTGTGCCGACACGCTTGTGCAAATGCAACTGAGAGGGCGTCATCTGGCAAAAATAAAAACGCTGGTTTTCACGCATCAACACTCGGATCACCTCGCGCCGGACGAATTGAACTGGGCCGCGAAACCGTTTACGAATACGCCGCCTGAATCACCCATTGATGTTTATGCCAACCAGGAGGCTTTGGAGATTTTGCGCGCTAAATTTCCCGAACCAGAGCGCCGCAATTTAACCTTTCATCAGCTAAACGCCTTACAAGAAATCACCACAGCCCAGGGCGACACCATTTTGCCCATGCCCGCCGATCACGTCACAGGCGCTTTTGTCTTGCGCATTCAACGCAAGGGCAAAACCATCTTTTACGGTCATGATTCGGGCTTGTATCCTGCTGAAACTTTGAGTGCATTAACTGATGGCACCAAACTCGACATTGCCCTTTTCGATTGCACTAACGGTGGGGCGCCCACTTCCAATCGCGGCCACATGGGTGTGAGTGGAGTGATTCAAATGGCCGAAGAACTACGCTCACGCGGCGCTGTAACAAATCAGACTCGTTTGGTTGCCACTCACTTTTCACACAACGGCGGCTTGGGCCACGAAGAACTGGTGCGTGCCTTCTTGCCACACGGCATCGAAGCCGCGTTTGACGGCATGATGATTGGGGTTTGAAGTCTTTATCGTAACGCTTTCCCGGCAAGCCACAGTTGGTTATAACTCTTCGTTGGAGTAATACCGATGATTGAATTTAATTTGAACGCATTGTGGCAGGATTCCAAATTATTTGGCAGTGTTTTCTTAGGTGGAATCGTTGGAAACTGGATGGCTTCAGCCGGGCAGTGGACTGGTAAGCGAGGTCACGACCTTATTCGAGACCTGTTGGCTAACGATCTCGAAACATTGTGGCAGAACCATCATCTGCAACGCGCATTACGCATTGCACAGTGCCGCGCTATGCAGGCATCATGCGTGCGCTGCCTGGAAAAGGATTATCAACAGGTTGTGCCGTTACTAAAAAGTGAGGTCAGTCACCAACTCTGGCAGCGTATGACCAATGAGGAAGTGCGCGCGATAATCTGGTGGATGAAACAGTTCGAGAACGAAGCCAGACGGGCCGAAAGCAAAAGGTCAAGCCGGGAATGGGAAGACGAAATTGTCGTCGCCCCAAAAGACGTGGCCGCGTTGCATCGCGCCGGGGCTGAAATCGGACGATTGGAAAATTACGAGGCTCTTAAAGAGAAAATCACTGCTGAATGGGTTACAAGTCTGGAAATTTTTCAAAGACAGCATTTTAGAAAGAACCCTATCTCGCCATTTGAGGATGCCCTGTTGCAAATCGGCGTATTACCGGGCCGTTTAATTGAGATGCCCGAAACCCTGCAAGCTGTCGTGCGCGACGAATGGTTCGATTTACTGCGTGTAGCTTTTCGGGAACTGATGAAAAGTGGTGAACATAAAGAAGCCAACATCGCTTTTCAAAACGATATTCTGGCGCGTTTATCCGATGCGCCATCGCTTGACCAAATCGAAGAGTTGCTGGATGCCAAAGATGCCGAATGGACGCAACGCTGGCATGACACTTTTGATTTGTTAGAAGAAATAACGGCTAACCTGGACGAGGTTTTAGGTTTGCTTCGCCATTTGCCTGACGAAGTCGCCAATCGGGTCATTGCGGCGTTACGAGAAGAGTTAGCCGCGCAGGGACAAATCGCTGGCCGTTTATCGCAGGAAGAATTGGAGCGCGAGTTGGCAGCGCGTGTGCCTGATCTGCGGCCAGAAGAGTTACATCGCCTGATTACATACGCTTTATTCAAATCCGATATTTCACGCATAAATAGATACGCGCCTACGGAACTTATCGGGCGCGAAGAGGAGATGCAACTCCTCAATGATGCCTGGGGCAACGCGGTTCGCGGTGAGAAGCCGCGCCCACGCGTCCTTTGCTTTGTGGCAATGGGCGGCGAGGGGAAAACGTCGCTGGTGGCGAAATGGGCGGCGGATTTGGCGGCGCGCGACTGGCCGGGCTGCGATGTCGCTTTCGCGTGGTCGTTCTACAGGCAGGGCACGCGTGAGCAGTTGGCGGCTTCGTCCGACCTCTTTCTGCGCGAAGCTCTCACCTTCTTCGGCGATGAGGCGATGGCGAATAGCGCGGCGGGCATATCCGACAAAGGCAAGCGGCTGGCCCAACTCGTCGGTGAGCGGCGGGCGCTGCTCCTCCTCGACGGGCTGGAACCGCTGCAATATCCGCCTCATCCGCCGCACGATGGCGCGCTCAAAGACAATGGCATTATCGCGCTGCTCAACGGGTTAGCCGCCAACAGCAACGGCCTGTGCATCATTACCACCCGTTACACCATCCCCGACCTGCATACCTTCATTGGAGAAACCGTGCGCGAAGAAGAACTCGCGCGCCTTTCCACAGCGGCGGGTGTGGCCTTGCTTAAGGCACTCGGCGTCAGAGGCACGCAGGCAGAATGCGAGAAGTTGGTGGAAGACGTGAAAGGTCACGCGCTCACGCTGAACCTGCTCGGCAGCTTTTTGAAACGCGCCTTTCATGGCGATATTCGCCAGCGTGACCGTGTGAAGTTCGAGAAGGCCGATGCGAAGATTCAGGGTGGCCACGCCTTCCGCGCGATGGCGGCTTACGTCCGGTGGATGGAGGATGAGAGCGAAGAGTCAAGGCGGGAGTTGGCCATCCTGCAACTGCTCGGCCTCTTTGACCGGCCCGCGACGGCAGACTGCGTGGACGTTTTGCGGCAAGCGCCCGCCATTCCCGGCCTGACGGAGCCGCTGGTGGAGGTGGACGAGGACGATTGGGAGTTCAGCCTTTCCGGTTTGCAAGAAGCCAAGCTGCTCACCGTCAACCGCGACGAGGCATCGGGTATGCTACTCTCGCTCGATGCCCATCCGCTGCTGCGCGAATACTTCGCCAAACGCCTGCGTGAGCAGCAGCCTGAAGCGTGGCGTGCCGCGCACCGGCGGCTCTACGACTATCTTTGTGCCACCACCCACGAAGGCGAACAGCCCACGCTCGAAGAATTGCAACCGCTTTATCAGGCTGTATCTCATGGTTGCCAGGCGGGATTACATGAGGATGCACTTAACATATACAAAGCACGCATTTTAAAAGGCGATATGTTCTATAGTGTTCGACGACTTGGCACTTGGGGCACCGATTTAGCGACTTTGTTTGGCTTTTTCGAGATACCAAGGGAGCAGCCTACTCAAAAACTCAGTGTTATGGATCAAGCCTTTGTGCTGAATGAATCTGGACGTTATTTGAGGGCCTTAGGTCGATGTCAAGAAGCTGTAAGTCTAATTCGAGGTGGATTGAACATCAGAGTGACTCAGGCAAAACTTGAGAAATCTGAAGCACTCTGGGCGAAAGTTGCCGGAGGGAGTAACAATTTAGTGATGATTCTTCTCCTGATAGGTAATATCCATGAAGCCGTAGAAGTGGCGGAACAAAGTGTTGAATTCGCTGATGCTTCTGATGATTTGTTTTATCGTGTAGCCTCTCGTGCTCACTTAATTAAAGCCTTACATCTGAAAGGAGAGGTTCAAAAAGGTAAAGAATCCTTTGAAATTGCTTTGGACGAATTAGACAATCTAACTGTGGACGAATGGGACGTTAACGCTTTTGATCAACAATGGCGTAGATTATGTGATTTCCTGTTGGACACAGGAAACTTTGCTGAGGCGATTACCCGAACAAAAGATGTTCTTAGTAAAGCAGAGCGTCGTGGCGAGAAGTGGGCTATTGGCGCAAATCTTCTTGTGCTTGGCGAATCATATTTTACACTCGAAAATTTTAGTGAAGCCGAAAGTTGTTTTCATAAAGCTATTGAAAATTTACGAGAAACTTCAGAGGAATTACCACGCGCATTGGCTTCTCGTGCAAAATTGCACGCGAAACAAGGCCAATTTGATAAAGCACAAGAAGATTTGGACGAAGCGTGGGACATCGCCAAACGTGGGCCGATGCGATTATTTATGGCCGATATTCATCTTTATTGCGCCCGCTTATTTTTCCGCGAGACAGATTATCCGTGGCAATCGCCGCAGGTGGATTTAGCGGCAGCGCGGCGGCTGATTGAAGAGTGCGGCTACGGGCGGCGCCGGGAAGAATTGGAAGATGCCGAAGCGATGATTTTATCGTGATAGTTCCTCCTCCGGGTGCCTCATTTAACCAATTGAGGCATCAAATACAAAAACCTTTTGGAGTAAAAGCAAAACATGAACGAAAAAATAAGCCGGCGGCAACTGATAAAAGGCGCCGCTGCCGGAGCAGCGGCAATTTCGGGCGCGCGTGTTTTCAACGCGCCTTATATCATCGCACAGGAACCAAATAAAAAGCTGCGTTGCGCAGTTATTGGTTGCGGCGGGCGCGGCGAAAGTTTTCACGTCCCGGCAGCGGCCAAAGAAACCCTCGTAGCTTTAGTTGATCCCGATCCCAGGCGCATCGAAGGCGCGCTGGCCCGCGCCAAAAAAGAAGGACAAGACCCGGCCAAGATTAAAACCTTCGCTGACTATCGCAAGTTTTTCCAGGAGATGAAGGGCCAGGTAGACGCGGTTTTCACGGCTACGCCCAATCATCATCATGCGCTGATTTCTATGCTCGCCATGCAAAACGGCATGGGCATTTACGTGGAAAAGCCCATGTCTTATGACATAAGCGAAGCGCGAATTTTGGCCGAGGCTTCTAAAAAATACAAAGTCGCCACACAAATGGGCAATCAGGGCCATTCGGGCGAAGGCTACCGGCGCCTGGTCGAATATATTCAGGCTGGCGCTATTGGCAATATAACCGAGGTTTATCACTGGTGCGATACGGTCAATGGCGGCGTGGGGCCGCGTCCGGCTACGATGCCGCCGCCTAATGGCATGGATTGGGATAGCTGGATTGGCCCGGCGCCGTATCGAGATTATCATCCCGATCACGTCATTAAAAAGGCCGATGGAAAAATCGAAATCGGCCATATGCATCCACACAAATGGCACTTCTGGCACGATTTCGGTGGCGGCGCGTTGGGCAATCGCGGCTGTCACATCATGGATGGCGCGCACTGGGCCTTAGACTTAAACGGCCCTTGCAAAATCACGCTTGAAGACGCTTACGGCGGCACCGATGAACGCTTTCCCTTTAGCTCAATTATCCGCTGGGATTTCCCACAGCGCGGCGACCGCGCCCCTGTAAAAGTCTGGTGGTATGACGGTAAAAAGCGCGATGTGGTCAGCAACGAACCGGGCGATTTCTTCGACAGCGCTGCCCCCGCCGCACGCGTCAAACCGCCGATTTTGCTTGAACTGGAAAAGGAATATGGCAAAGAACGCTTCGAGGGCAACGCCACCGTTTACGTCGGCGAAAAAGGCATGATGTATACCGGCTTTTATGGCGGTGGCGTGCGGATTCTGCCCGAAAAGTTACACAAAGAAACGCCCGTTCCCGAAGCCAAATTCGAGCGCATTAAAGGCAGCCACACCGATGATTTCCTGCGCGGTGTGCGCGACCCATCTTACAAACCTTGCGCTAATTTTGAAGTCTCGGCGCCAATGACCGAGTTCACTTTATTAGGTGTCTTAGCCATTAAAGCTGGACAGGGCAACACCATCGAATGGGATGGCAACAAAAGCACTAACCTGCCGAAGATAAACAACCACATCAAGCGTGAATACCGCGAAGGCTGGAAGTGGTAAGGAAAGCTGTTTAATCAAAGCGCCAAGAATTCAAGTGAATTCTTGGCGCTTTGATTTTTAGCAAGAAGCTGGTCGTAGGGGCGTAACCTGTTGCGCCCCTACATCGCTTCGTATCGAACTTATCCGCTTTTGGTGGTTTACCTTGCCTTGTTCTCTTCTTAAACTGCCGCGCCGTGATGCGCCTTGATTGAATGGAGCAATTTCTGGCCGGCTTTTTGGCCGGCTTTGGTGGGCACGCTGCAAGTGTTTGCCATCGGTAGCGCCGGTTTCGTCCTCACGCGCAACGGCTGGCTGGGCGCGAATGGTTTGGCGGCTCTGGGGCAATTGGTGGGGCTTTTAACCATGCCGTGCCTGATTATCTATCGCTTCGCCACGCAGTTCGACCCGCAAACTTTTCCCGATTGGTGGAAGTTTGCTCTGATGGGTGGCGCTATCACTGGTTTTGGCCTTATTTTAGGGAAGTTTGTGGCCTTGCGGCATGGCAACAATGACGAAGCGACTTTGCTGGTTGGCTTTCAAAACGCCGGTTTTTTTGTGTTGCCCATGTTGCAGGTCATGTTGCCCGCCGCCGATTACCCACGCGCCTCGCTAATGCTGTTCGTTTTCGTGATTCCCTTTAACGCTTCGCTGTGGACGTTCGGCACCTGGCTGCTTTTGAAGAAAAAAGGCTTTAATCCACGCACAATTTTAACGCCTTCGTTTGTGGCAACAGTCGGCTCTTTGATTGTCTTCGGCGCCTTGCACGATTGGGTGCATTTAGCAAATGGTTCTTTAATTTGGCAGGTGCTTTTTGGCGAAGGCGTGCCGGGAACACCCGGCAGCAAGCCAGGTGCGCTTCAACATTTAGGTGATTTAACGGTGCCTCTGGCAACGCTCACAATGGGTGGCTCGATTGCCGTCAACGTGCGCGGCAGTTTGGCTGAAATTCCCTTCAAACGCGCCGCCCTTGAAGTGACCTTCGTGAAGCTCGTGATTTATCCCCTGCTCGGCTATTTTTTGGTGCGGCAATTTTTGCCTGCCGATGACCATGTGGTTTGGACACTCTTAATGCTTGAATTCGCCGCACCGCCTGCTTTGGCACTTGCCGTTTTCTCGCAGCAATACGGCTACACCATGAAAATCATCCCCGCCGCGTGCCTCATTTCTTACATCTTCTGCCTGTTCACTGTGCCGTTTTTCGTGGCTTTAGCACCATAAAGCAACCTATCATGCCATTATACTTTTCGGCTGGTATATTAAAGAATTCATTGCCCGCTCTTGAAAGAGTGTGGCTGATGCACATCTGTCAGATTAAAAGGGACGATTAATGAACGGTAGGACTGTGATTGCATTGCTGGTGCTGGTTTTAGCTCAATTTGCCGGGGTTCCAGCCTTTGCAGCGCCCGGTGAATGGCAGCAGGTTGGCAAGCCGGGCGAATGGAAAGAAACCAGGTTTTTATCAGGCACGGCGGGCGCATTGTGGACTATCGAAAACGACGGCACGCTTTACGTTACGGATAAAAACGGGGGCTGGGAACAGGTTGGCCCAAGAGGAAACTTCAAACAGGTGCAGGCTTTTGCGGCGGCAGCAGATAACCTCTGGGCCTTGGAAGGCGATAATTTATATCATACCGGCGGCAAAAAGGGCGGATGGACGAAACTTGGAGAAGGCGGGTGGGCCAACACACAACTTATTGCGTTCTTAGATAATGCACTGTGGAGCATCAGCAAGGATGGCACGCTTTATCGCACTAATTTAAAGGGCGAATCTGTTCAGGTTGGCAAAGCCGGCGACTGGAAAGATACACGCCTTCTCACTGTTGCGAATGGCGCCCTGTGGACTATCGAAAAGACTGGCATCCTGTATCGCACCGACACCAATGGGCAGTGGCAGCCAGTCGGTAAGGCCGGGGCCTTTGCCGAGATGAAATTCATGACCGGCGTTGACAATGAATTGTGGGCCATTGGAAATAGCGGCACTCTGTATCGCATCACTAACGAAGGAAAATTTCAACGGTTTGGCAAAGAGGGCAACTGGAAACAAACCGCTAAGTTGACGGCAATGGATGGCTTCCTGTGGACAATTGAAACCGATGGAAGCCTTTTCCGAACAGCAATTCGCTAAAACTTAATGGCTAATGGCAAAGCGAGGTAACAGTTCACTGTTACCTCGCTTTGTGATTTAAAGACCAAGCAAAATAGCGTTACCGCCACATACTTATCAGTAACTAAAGTTGATTTTACATTCTCAAGCGGCTACTTTTGAGTTGATGCCTATTTTTTCTCAATCGCTGGCCCATATTCGTATTGCATGTATTCCTGAACCGAAATTTTGCCCTCGTTGACGGCCTGAAGCCTTACCTGTCGCAGCGCCTCAGATTGCGCCTCTTGCTGGCGCGCTTGCAAATGCTTGCCGATTTCGGTTTTCAGGAACAAGCGTTGCACCTCGGATTGCCCGCAAAAAGTTGATGCCGCAGGTTGAACTGTAGGTTGAACTGTTTTTGTTTTATTTGAAGGCGCTGCTGTTGGCTCAGCGGCCAAAGCTGGAAAACACGCTACACCTAAAGCAATAAGAATTGTTGATTTCATCTTTGGCCTTTTACTTTCGTTTCTACTTTAGAAAGCAGCGCCCTTAAGTGAGTTTCACAAGACGACTAACTTCCTACTACGCCTTCAATCGGGCTGCTTGCGGTGGCGTAAAGTTTTTTGGGAATACGTCCAGCATGGCGTGCCAGGTGGCCGGATTCGATGGCGAGTTTCATAGCACGGGCCATCAAAATCGGCTCTTTGGCACCGTAAATGGCGGTTTGCATCAAGACGGCATCGGCGCCCAATTCCATTGCCACAACCGCGTCGCTGGCCGTGCCGACTCCGGCATCCACAATAACTGGGACATTCGCTTTTTCGATAATGATTTGCAAATTGGTTGTGTTGCGAATGCCCAGCCCCGACCCAATCGGCGCTGCAAGGGGCATAACGGCAGCGCAGCCGATGTCTTCGAGTTTGCGGCAAACAATGGGGTCATCAATGCAATAAGGCAAGACCACAAAATCGTCTTTGACCAAAATGCGCGCGGCTTCGAGCAAGCCTTCGTTATCAGGAAAGAGGGTGTCTGGGTCGCCAATGACTTCGAGTTTCACCCAATTTGTTCCCAAAGCTTCGCGTGCCAGTTGCGCGGTGAGAACCGCATCTTTGACGTTGTAGCACATCGCTGTATTCGGCAAGAGCGACAGACCTTTGAGATAGTCAATCATCTGCTCGCCGGGCTTTTCATCCTGGGGAATGCGGCGGATGGCGACTGTCACCAGTTCGGCTCCGCTTTCCTGGATGCAATCGCGCATCAGCGGATAGGCTACGCCTTTGCCCGTGCCGACCCACAGACGTGAGTTAAAAGTTTTTCCAGCTATAGTTAATTTTTCAGTTTGCATTTTTCAATTATCCACCTTGAACCGCACGAATGATCTCAATCTCGTCATTGTCTTTTAATGCCGTGCTTTCCCATTCCCCGCGGCGCACAACGTCACCATTAAGCGCAACGGCAACGCCACTATCCGGCGCGTTGGTTTCACGCAGCAGTTCGGCAATCGTGCGCGAAGAAGTCTCTGTTTTTTCACCG
>DASWNL010000429.1:0-6556 GCA_036399215.1 Abditibacteriaceae bacterium | reverse complement strand
GTCGAAAAACCGCCTGGCCCTAGCGATGCGCGGCATGAGGCTTTAGCACGGCGCTTGGTGCAAACCGTCAAATTAATGTCTGAAGTCAAGGTTGTGCGGCGCTGGCAAGCAAATCCCCCGGTTAGTCGCCCAGCGGTTCAGCCAACAGTGCAGAAAGTTGAAAAAGCTCCAGTTAGTCAGCCTTCTTCCACATCACGCATTCAAACGCCGCAGATAGTCGCTATCGGAGTTTCAACGGGAGGCCCACCGGTCTTACGAACCATTTTAAATCTTTTGGGCACTGGTTTTCCCTTGCCGATTTTAATTGTGCAGCACATTTCGCCCGGCTTTTTGCAAAGCATGGTGGAATGGTTGATTCAAACCACAGGTTTTCCAACGCGTATCGCCTTGTCGGGCGAAAAGCCACGTCCCGGTTATGCCTATTTTGCGCCGGATGATTCTCATTTGGTGGTGCAGGGGACAAGAGATGCGGCACGCCTGGTGCTGTCTCCGGCGCCGCCCGAATGCAATTTGCGCCCGGCTGTGGCACCGCTCTTTCGCTCGGTTGCAAACTCTTATGGCGCCGGGGCAATTGGTATATTGCTAACCGGGATGGGCAAAGATGGCGCGCCGGAACTTAAACTGCTGCGCGAAGCGGGTGCCGTCACGATTGCGCAGGATAAAGACTCGTCGGTTGTTCATGGTATGCCCGGCGAAGCGATTGCCTTAAATGCGGCGCGTTACGTTTTGCCACCCGAAGCGATTGCTGAAAAACTTTTACAATTAGCAATTAGCCGTTAGCTTTTAGCGATGAGGAAAAATTCATATAAGCGGTTTCAAAACCCCACCCAGCCCCTGACCACCCGCAAGCGGGTCCCCCGCCGAACGGGAGGAGATAATTCCCCCCTCTGCGGGCGCCCTCTGGACAGGAGGTTAGGGGAGGACGACCGCTATTTGTGAAACCATTTGTAGCTAAAAGCTAACGGCTAATTGCTAACCGCTTTTAAATTATGAGCGTTGAAATTTTAGTGGTGGACGATAGCCGCACCCAGGCTATGAAGTTGCAATTCATTTTAGAAGAGCAAGGTTTTGCCGTTCAGGTGGCTCATGATGCTCGTGAAGCTATTGAAATGGCTCAGGCCAGGCCGCCGGCTTTGATTGTCAGCGACATCGTGATGCCGGGCATGGATGGCTATGTTATGTGCCAGCATCTCAAAGCTGATGAAACCTTGCGCCGTGTGCCGGTTATCCTGCTGACGACATTGGCTGACCCACGCGACATTTTGCGCGGCTTGCAAGCCCAGGCCGATGCCTATTTAACTAAGCCTTACGATGAGAAAGTGTTGGTGACGCGCATTAATACGCTGTTGCAACAACCAACTGATAACTTTGATCGCGATGGGCGCTTGACTGCCGAATTTCTGGCGCGCGATACGCCCGGTCTGGAAGTCTATTTAGAAGGCGAACACCATGTGGTCACGGCGGGCCGCCGCCAGATGCTGAACCTGCTGCTTTCGACTTACGAAAACGCAGTGCGGCAAAATCGAGCCTTATCGGAAACGCAGCGCGAATTGACCAGCTTAAATTCGCAGTTACAAGACTTGAATACCCAACTACAAACCCAGAATCAACGCATCGAACGCTCTGAAACCAACTATCGCGCTCTGCTTAATGACAAAACCGATGCGGTTTTTGTAGTAGATGGGCAGGGCATGGTGCGCTTTGTCAATCCTGCCGGCGAAGAGTTGCTTGGTAAGTCGGAAATGGAAATCTGGGGTTTACCGTTTCCTTATGGATTCACCCTGGGAGGTGTGCGCGAAGTGGAAATTTCGCCACCGGTTCCTGGAAAAGACGAAGATGGCCTGATCGCCGAAATGCACGCTGTTCCTTCCGAATGGGAAGGCGAAAAAGTGGCTTTGGTGACGCTGCGCGACATTACGGCGCGCAAGGGCTATGAACGGCGCATTCAAGAGCAGCAAGACGCCCTGCAACAGGCCAATCAGCAGTTGCATGAGGCCAACCGGCGCTTGCAAGAGTTAGCAACCCTGGATGGATTAACCGGTATTTTCAATCATCGCGCGGCCAAAGAAAGATTGGCCACCGAGTGGACTCGCGCGCGCCGTTACGATGCGCCGCTTTCGGTTTTAATGCTGGATGTGGATAAGTTCAAGCAATATAACGATAGCTTCGGTCACCCGGCGGGCGATGAGATTCTCAAAGGCGTAGCCGCTCTTTTGCGTGACAAGGCACGCGAAACGGACATTGTGGCCCGTTATGGCGGCGAAGAGTTCATCGTTATTTTGCCGAATACAGGTGAAGAAGCCTCAACCACCTTTGCTGAACGCTTGCGGGTTGCCATCGAAGAAACACCCTGGCCGCTGCGCGTCGTGACGGCCAGTTTTGGCGCGGCGACGATGAGCGAAAGTGTCGAAACCTCTGATGATTTAGTTTCTATTGCCGATCAAGCGCTTTATTATTCTAAGGAACATGGACGCAACCGTGTGACGCACTATAGTGAAGTAGCGGGGCGGTGAAGGCTTGGCCGCAGAAATCATGAAGCCTTTCTGTCGAACTGTCACCACCTCACTACCTTGATTTCTCTTGCCGACACGCGTGGCCTATGCTATCCTCTTGCCGAACTGTCTTTCCCTTATCTGACGGCCTGACACTGCATTTTGAATCCTCCCAAAAGGCCGCAGAGTGCTGTAAGTTTCGGCTTATAGCATGGCTGTATGTTGTCGTAAAAACCGATTGAAATCTCCGTGGAACTTGTAAGACACGAAAAAGGAAGGCAACCTATGCAGTCACTGGTGAACGCACCGGATGGGCGCGAAGTGCCACAAGCCACTTCACAAACAGTAAGCGAATCAAGCCCTCTGAGCGAAGCCTGGCGTAGCTGGTCGAATTTATTGGCGTGCGGCGCCCTCACACCGGGCCTGCTTTCGATGTTAATTTTGGCTGTGGGCGGCGCCACTCTGGTTTGGACGCCTTCTGTTGAAGCGGCCCCTGCACTTTTGGCCGCCAACAATGCCAATGGCCCTGTCATCGCCTTCAAGCGCCCGACGCACGCCGATCAACTGCGCGGTAAAGAGCAAATCAGTGTTGCCATTGATAAAAAAGGGCGCTATCCGGCCAAGTGGATTGAACTGATGGTGGACGATTACGCAGCCACCAAAGGCGGCCCGGTGCAACTCACCGAAGAGATGCTGCCCATTGCGCGTTTTGAATGGGATACCAGGGTTTACGCTGATGGCCCTCATAAATTATCGGTTATTGTGACCGATAGCCAGGGCTTCAAGGGCCGCGCCGATGTGCAGGTTTACATTAATAATAAAGGCGAAAACGACATCATTCCGCCGACGGTGCGCTGGTTGAATGTGCGCAACGGCGATGTTATTCGCGGCGAGTTTCCGGTGCAGGTTGAAGCAACGGATAACATTGGCGTTAAATGGGTTCTGGTGTCGCTGAACCCGGCCATTTCGCCAACGCTCAAACCGGCCCTGCGTGGCGCCTTGCTCAATATTCCGCCTTATATTTTTCGTCTGAACACCAAAAACCTGCCGGCCAGCCGTTATATTCTGAATGCAGAAGCCTTTGATGCCCGCGACAATCGCGGCGTGGCAACACCGGTTGAAGTGTTGATTGGGCCAAACTTGATCGGAAATCCTGTTAATGGGCTGAATTTTCCATCTCCCAAGTCAATCGAAATTCCTACACCATCCGCCACCAATTCCGGTGAAGAAGGGGCTAACGGCACCGGCAAAAGCGCCGAGCCTCCTGTAGAAAATACAGGGCCATTGACTGCGGAATCTGGCAACGTGCCGCCGGTTAATTTGACTCCTTCCCTTTCAGGCACGCGCGAAACAGGTGGACAAAAGATTCAGGATGTTTTGCCCGGTGTCACCGGCAATTTGCCTGCTGAACGCACGGTGCGTGAGCCGTCAATACCTGGCGCCACTTTCGCGGCCATTCCACCACAGGAAAAGCGCTCCTCACCATCTGCCACGCAGATAACGCGCGCCGCCACTTCACTTTCGAATCCGGCCTCGCCCGCTCTGCCCTCTGAAACACGTCTGCCTTCCCGCGCGCCGCGTGTGGCGAAGGGAAATCCGGTTTTGCCCGGTAGTCAACTTCGCAGTCTGCCGCGCGCCGGTGATGTGTCGGCTCCAGCGCGTGGGATGCAAGCCTTGCCGCCCGTAACATCGCCTTTGGCAGGAACTTCACGTCCAACGCGCGCCACAACGGGGGCTTTGCAAAGCACTGCGCCGCAAGCTGAAAATCGTATCGCGGCTAACGCGACAAATAGCGGCAAAAACAATGGGCCTGTAGCGAAACTTGCTGCACCACAGCTTTCGCGAGAAGCCAATGTTTCCGGGGTTTCTATCGGTAGCGTGGCGCGTAATGAATCGCACGCCGTAAAAGTGCCGGTGTCACAATCGGGGCTGGCGTCTTTGCCAAGCCTTGCGCGGCGCACTCTGCCCAGGGCCACCTCTGCACCACAGCTAACGCGCACTCCCACTCAAACCGGCCACGGCATTGCGCGCCAGATGCCCGAAGTCAAGGCGCGATTGCCCCTTGGCCCCACCTTAGCCGTATTGCCGGCCATTGTTAAGCCGTATCCAGAGTTTCCCAGTGTGAATCTCACTAAGGGGGGGCCGCGTTCCACGCAAAAGATTGGTAATGGTTCGCAAGCATTGCCGCCTTCGGTGCCGAAATCGCTGCCAACAATTCCTTCCCCTTTGATGGCGAAGAATCCACCGATGCCCAAAACCGGCGCTGCGCGGCCTTTGGAGTCCATTACCGTGGCGCCCGTATCGAAATGGGGCACGCAAGCCGAGGTTTTGCCCGTTACGCATACGGTTTTGCGTAACGAAAGCCTGTATTCAATCGCGCGTCGTTATAAAATGCCGGTTGCGGTTTTGGCCACCGCCAACAAATTGAAACCAACGTCCAACTTGCCGTTGGGTGCGAAACTCAATTTGCCGCGCGCTTTAAACGTAACTTATGGCGGACGCGCCGTTAAAACCGATGCGGCCTCATTTATGATGGGCACCGTTGGTGTGACGCCCTTCCGCTTCTTGTTTGAAAAGCAAGGCGGCAAATTGAAGTGGGATGCTAAAACACGCAGAGTAACGGCTAAAGGCCCGCAGGGCAACATCGAGTTGACTATCGGCAGCCGCACCGCCGTCGTCAACGAAAAAGAAAGCCTGATGGATTTGGCCGCGTTTCTGATGAGTGGCCGCACTATGGTGCCGTTGCGCTTTTTTGAGCAAGCCTTACATGCGCAGATAGAATGGGATCCGGCCACTGGGCGCCTTTATGTGGCGACTTCAAGTGCTGCCCCGGCCCCCAAAGGCTAAAGGAAAGGCTAAAGCGCCCTTTTGAATGTGTTATAAAAAGCAGGAGCTTCTCGTGGAAGCTCCTGCTTTTTGCCGTAAAGCAACTGAAACCATTTCCGAGATTCACTCAATGCAATCTTCTCTTCATTCCGTGATACAAGCGCCGGGTGCAATACCCACTGATAGCCCAGAACCAAAAGCTGAGCGTATTGTTTGCAAATTTGGCGGGACTTCACTGGCTGATGCCAGCCAGATAGCCAAAGTTGCCGCGCTTGTTCGCAGCGACAAACGCCGCCGCTTCGTTGTGGTTTCCGCGCCCGGCAAGCGCCATCGTGACGATCAAAAAGTGACGGATTTGCTTCTGGCCTCTTATCAAATGGCCTCAGCACATCTGAGCTACGCCGAGCCTTTGGGCATTATCCGCGAGCGATATAACCAAATTGCGCATGAGTTAGGTGTTGCTTCCTTAGAGGAGCCGTTGGATGAACTGGAAACCGAACTGGAAAAGTTGGCCGATGGCAAAGCGTCGTTAGCCACACGCGATTGGGTCGCGGCGCGTGGCGAGTATTTTCATGCGCGCCTCATCGCGGATTACTTAGGCGCCGATTTTGTGCCCGCCGGTGAGTGCATCATTTTTGACGATGAGGGCAGGTTAAATCCGCTTTCTTATGAAGGCCTGGCCAGTCGCATGATGCGGGAGGATGGCCTGTATGTAGTTCCCGGTTTTTATGGGCGCGATGCGCAGGGGCGCATCAAAACCTTTCCGCGTGGCGGCAGCGATATTACCGGCGCTGTTGTCGCCCGCGCGGTTGAAGCTAAGGTTTACGAAAACTGGACGGATGTTTCAGGCCTCTTAATGGCCGATCCGCGTGTAGTCGAGAATCCGTTGCCAATTGGCGAAGTGACTTATCGCGAACTGCGCGAGTTATCTTACATGGGCGCCAGCGTTCTGCATGAGGAAACGATATTTCCTGCTTCCGAAGCGGGCATTCCCATCAATATTCGCAATACCAACGCGCCGGATGACCCCGGCACCTGGATCGTGCCCTCGCGCCAGGATACACAGCCCCTTGTCGGCATTGCGGGCCGCAGCGGCTTTACCATGATCTACATCGAAAAGGCGCTGATGAACACGCAACTGGGTTTTGGGCGGCGCGCTTTAGAAGTGTTTGAATCGCATCGCGTTTCATGGGAGCATATGCCCTCAGCCATTGATTCAATGTCCATCATCGTAGCCG
>DASWNL010000428.1:0-2018 GCA_036399215.1 Abditibacteriaceae bacterium | reverse complement strand
GCCCGCACATTTTAAAAGCCATGTGCGAACGTGGTATTCCTGTTGTCATCGGCGCCGATGCTCATGTGCCGGAGCGCGTTGCTGATCGCTATGAAAAAGCGATGGATGTTTTAGAAAGTGTCGGTTATACGGAAATCAATTTCTTTTTAAATCGCCAGCGCCAAACTGTTTCCATTCAATCAGCACGGGCGGGGCTAAAAAAAAATCCTCCCGAATCCGCACTGTAAAATCGTATGCGCGCCTGGCGCAGACAGTAGTCAAAGCCCGATGGAAGAAATAACGCGACTGCTTATCACTATTTAGTAAAAACAAAAGCGGCAGACCCCAGAAAGGTCTGCCGCTTTTGTTTGCTCTTTTAAGCGATTTTAGTAACGGTCACGTCCGCCGCCACCGCCGCCGCCACGCCCGCCGCCGCGTCCGCCGCCACCACCGTAGCCGCCTCCACCGCCGCCACGATCACGGTCTCCGCCATAGCCGCCTCCACCGTAATCACGGTTGAAGCCGCCACCACCGCCACCGCCGCCACGTCCGCCGCCGCCGCCACCGCCGTAGCCGCCACCACCACCGCCGCCACGTGGGCGGTCTTCCTTGGGGCGAGCCTCATTGACTTTCAAGGCACGACCCTGATGGTCTTTGCCGTCCAGACCGGCGATAGCCGCTTGCGCGCCTTCGTCGTCGGCCATTTCCACGAAACCGAAGCCTTTGCTGCGTCCCGTATCGTGTTCGCTGATCACTTCTGCGGTGGCGACTTGTCCGAACTGTGCGAACATTTCTTCCAACGCTGCATTGTCAACCCGATAGCTCAGGTTTCCCACATACAACCTCGTGCCCATACTTTCTCCTCTAAACTTTTCCACCGCGGCGATTGCTCGATAAATTTTGCGGCGGATGAAACCAAACTGGAAACTCTTTTGAGTTCGCACAAAACGGGTCGGGGCTTCGATGACAACTTACACAAGGCTTCGATAACTCACGCTTGACTCACTCAACAACCAGCATTACGAATTATAGCACTTATCAGAGCATTTTGTGTGCAAGTTGTGTGCAAGGTCTTGACACGATATTTCTGAGATGGAAATTGCTGTTGAATGATTCCACATAGCGCCCGGTTACAGCGCGTGCTAAATTCCCTTTGCATGATTTTTCCTGAAAATGCCTTGAATGTGAGGACGTTGCAAAATTTTATATTTGATCTCGATGGTGTCATTTGGCGCGGGCACACGCCGATTGTTGGTGCTGTTGAAGCAGTTAATCAACTGCGCGCCGGGGGCAAACGATGCTTTTATTGCACCAACAATTCGCGTTTGAGCCAGAGCCAGTTTGCCGACCGTCTGCGCAGCATTGGCTTGCAGTTGGAAGATGAAGATGTCATTAGCTCATCGTGGGCAACGGCGCGCTTTTTAGAAACAGAAATGCCCAAAGGTTTTTCCGTTTTTGTGGTTGGCGAAGATGGTTTGCGTGGCGCCTTGCAAAGTGTTGGTGCAAGAGTTATCAGCGCTGAAGAAGCCGAAAGCGAAGTGGCCGATTGCGTGGTGGCCGGCATTGACCGCGAGTTCAACTACGAAAAAATGCGCCTGGCGCAACGGCAAATTTTGCGCGGCGCTCGCTTTATTGCAACTAACCGCGATGCAACTTTTCCCGTTGAAGAGGGCGTAGTGCCAGGGTCGGGTTCTATTATCGCCGCCATTGTTACAGCCAGCGGAACCGAGCCGACAACTATCGGTAAACCCGCGCCGTTGATGCTGCAATTATGTGTTGAAAAGTTCGGCCTCGTGCGAGAGCAAACCGCAATGATTGGTGATCGCCTGGATACCGATATTGCCTGCGCTCATCGCGCGGGACTGCCGGCGATTTTAGTTTTGACTGGCGTGAATTCACGTGCCGATGGTGAAACCGCACAGGGTGAAGAAAAGCCTGATGCAATTTTTGATGACCTGCCAGCTTTACTTGCCAATTTAATTCAATAGAACGCGGATTTCATATCCTGCCCAGAGGGCACCCGAAACGGCTTTGATTTG
>DASWNL010000427.1:0-5068 GCA_036399215.1 Abditibacteriaceae bacterium | reverse complement strand
AAGTGCATTGGCACCGTTGTTGATCGCCTCAAAAAATCCCGGCGTATTCAGAACAATCAAGGCAAACAAAAACTGCAAGCCCAAACCCCAAAGGACGGTGCGCGCTGATGGCTTCAAACGCGGCTTGCGCAGTTGCCCGATGCCCCAGCACAAAGCAGTCAGCATCACCAAGCCAAACAGTGACTGCACTTTTTGAAGTGGCGTGCCGGAGCGGTCAATAATTGTCGGCACTACTGTGGATGCCGCTTCCTCTGCCACAACCGGAGCAAGAAAAAGGCTCCCGCAGAGCAACAGAATTAAAGCTAAAGTGCGCAAAATAATTGGCATATTGGATAGTCTTAAACAAGAGACAACATGTAGGGGCGCCGGGTGCCCTCTGGGCGGATTGCGCCCAAATCATACGCTCATTTGCTGGTAACAAGGGCGCAACAGGTTGCGCCCCTACTTTCTTCATCTCACCGCAAAAGTTGGTTTCCCACTCACCAATGCCTCATTTGTTATTTGGTCAGGCGGCAAGGCTTTAACGTGCCCGTCCAGAAACGCATAATTGGCCATGCCGTTATGCCGATATGCCGGCGATTTGGGATTGCTTATCCAATTAAGGGGCAAAGCATTTAAATTGTAAGCAGAGGTGGTTACTGTCTCTGTATCATTACCATCACCAAAAACAATAATGTTCTGTGGAGTCAACGAGACTTGTGGCAATTTTTTGAGTTGGAAGCCAGACAGATTGGGATTGAAATAATAATCGGTGTGGTCATGAGCCTCAGCATATCCTTGGGGGCATTTATAAACATTCATATTTTTAATATACGGCCAGAGGGAGTCAGCCCATCCATAACCCTGATTTAAAGATCGATTGGTAACTCTACCAACTGGCGGCAATCGGCTGTTGTAGTCATGGTTATATTGCATAAGTGCCGTGCTGATTTGCTTTAGGTTAGTGCTGCAAAGCGGCGGACGAGGGCACCCAATAGGCCTTGACGCTGGAATAAAAAATCCGGCGACGATTCCCAAACACCCAATCGCTGCCAACAATTCCCACCAGGCAAAGCCAACTCGTCTCATAGCCACACCTCTGCTTTCATTGTAAATCTTTTGGAGGCGGTGCGTGTCGAATCGTTCGCTTAAAACAACATCATGCGAGAAATTTACTATTCCTGGGCGCTGCGCGAAGCGATGGCTGAAGAGATGGAGCGCGACGAAAGCGTCTTCATTATAGGTGAAGACATCGCCGAATATGGCGGCGCTTTTAAAGTGACACAGGGCCTTGTCGAGAAATTTGGCCGCGAACGTGTGCGCAACACGCCGATTAGCGAAAACACCATCTGTGGCGTCGGTGTGGGCGCCGCTATTACCGGCATGAGGCCGGTTGTGGACATCATGTTTCAAGACTTCATCACTTTGGCGATGGATCAAATTGTCAATCATGCGGCGAAGTTTCATTACATGTATGGTAATCAATGCACCGTGCCCATAGTGTTTCGCACACCGGCGGGCGGCGGGCGTTGCTATGGGCCAACGCATTCACAAAGTTTGGAAGCGTGGTTCATGCACGTTCCCGGCCTTAAAGTCGTCGCGCCTGCTACGGCTTACGATGCCAAAGGCCTCTTAAAAAGTGCCATCCGCGATGATAATCCGGTCTTTTTCGTCGAAAGCAAATTGCTTTACGGCATCAAAGGCCCGGTGCCCGAATTTCACGAAGCGGGCGGCGATTATACGGTGCCGATTGGCGAAGCCAAAGTCACGCGCGAAGGCGAGCATCTCACCATTATCGCTTATTCGCGCATGACACTCGAAGCCGAGAAAGCTGCCGATGCCTTAACGCAAAGCGGCATCAGTTGTGACGTAGTTGATTTGCGCACCTTAGCGCCACTGGATATTGATACGGTTGCCGCCAGTGTCGAAAAAACCGGGCGCGCCTTAATTGTGGCCGAAGATTGCAAAACGGCAGGCGTCAGCGCCGAAGTTATGGCGCGCGTCATGGAAGAGTGCTTTGATTTTTTGAAGGCGCCGGTTCGCCGCGTAGCCGGTGCCGATGCGCCGTTGCCCTGTGCCGATGTTTTAGAGCGCGCTGCCCTGCCCGATGCCCAGAAAATCATTGATGCCGCCGTTGAACTTTTGCAATACGCTTAAATGGAACGCGGATTTCATACGCGGAAACGGCTTTGATCAACGCAGGTGCTATCATGGTAGAAGAATTGAGTGCAGAGATAAATCTTAAGTCTTTTCCGCGAAAACCAAAGTTGTTTCCGCGTATGAAATCCGCGTCCCATTGCACCAGTTGATAAGGAGATTTCATGAATCCAGATTCGCCGTATGCCGCCAGCACCAATGCGCCGCAGGCCGCAGGCCAAAGTGCCGATCAAGTCCCCTCGCACAGCCTACAAGAGTTTCTGAGTGCCACTGCCGAACGAGACCGGCCCGGAGATGTCTTTGAACTGGAAAGCGACAGGATGCTTGAAGTTCATGTCGACGGGCTGATGTGGTCGAAACTCGGCGCTATGATCGCCTATCGCGGGCAACTGACTTTCAAGCGAGAAGGAATGCTCGAAGGCGGATTGGGCAACGCTTTGAAAAAGATGGTTTCGGGCGAAATGGTGCCGCTTTCCAAAATAGAAGGACGCGGCATCGCTTATCTGGCCGATGCCGGCAAGCACATCACTATTTTGCGCTTGCAAAACGAAACCATCAACGTCAACGGCAACGATTTATTGGCTTTTGAACAATCTGTTACTTACAACATCACCATGCACCGTCGCGTTTCCGGCATGATGGCCGGTGGTTTGTTTTCGGTGAAGTTACAGGGCACCGGCTTAGTCGCCATCATGTCGCATGGCAAACCTCTTACTTTGCGCGTTACAGCCAACGATCCGGTTTTCACCGACCCAAACGCCACTATCGCATGGTCAGGCAACTTAGCGCCAGAACTAAAAACCGACATCAACTTGAAAACCCTGATGGGCCGGGGCGGCGGCGAAACCTTCCAGATGACGTTTCGTGGTGATGGATTTGTCGTGGTGCAGCCCTTTGAAGAAACGCCGGTAGTAGCTCAAACTGCCTGATTTTAAAACCACAAAGGCACCGAGACGCAAAGAAAGACAAGAAGCAATAGGAGTATCTCATCGTTCTTGTTCTTCTTTGCGCCTCTGCGTCTTTGTGGTTTTTATTTCTGATGAAAATTTTCTCCCCCGAACAGATGCGCGCTTTGGATAAGGTGGCCAGCGAGCAGTTTCACATTCCTTCGATTGTTCTCATGGAAAACGCCGCCTTGCGAGTGGTGGAGTTTCTTGAACAGCAGTTTGCTCCGTTATCAAGCAAAAAAATTCTCGTCTTATGCGGCAAGGGCAATAACGGCGGCGATGGATTCGCCATCGCGCGGCATTTGCAAGGCGGTGCGCAAGTCACGGTTTTCATGACCTCAGCGCCGGGCGATCTGAAAGGCGATGCCTTAATTAACTTTAAAATCCTGCGTGCCGGTGGCGCCGCTGTTGCGCACGCGGGGACACGCAGCGGCGCCTTGCGCTGGGATTCTTTTGACATCATTGTGGATGCCCTGCTCGGCACGGGTTTTAGCGGTGAAATTCGTGGTGAGGAGTTGAAACACACTCTTGAAATGGCTGCCCTTGCGCCTGCGCCGATTGTCGCGGTTGATGTGCCGTCAGGGTTGAATGCCGATACGGGGGAAGCCGCCGCTGAAGCCTTGAAAGCCGATTATACCGTTACTTTAGCCGCTCCAAAACGCGGCTTGTTTTTAGGGCGCGGCCTCGATTTATGCGGTGAAATCTGGGTTGGCAGCATCGGCACACCGGAACGATTGATGGAAGCCAGCGAAACCGGCGTGCAAGCTGTAACGCGGCGAACTGCACAAGATTTCGCGGCTCAACTAAAACGTCCTTTGGATGCCCATAAAGGCGATGCCGGGCGTGTTTTGATTTTAGGGGGTAGCTTCGGTATGAGCGGCGCACCCACTATGAGCGCCCACGCCGCTTTGCGCGCAGGGACAGGTTTAGTGACTGCCGCTTTGCCTAATCGCGTTGTGCCGATTTTCGCGGCTTCGCAAAATGAAGCAATGTCACGCCCACTTTTGGATGATGCTCAGGGACGTTTAGTCGAAGCCTCTTTCGATGATGTGCCGCGCTTATGGGAAAACATGGATGCCGTCGCTTTAGGGCCGGGCTTATCGCGGGGTGCGGGCGCGTTGGATTTCGCGCGGCGCGTGATTGAAAAGTGCCCCGCGCCGCTGATTATTGATGCCGATGCGCTTTATGCCCTTCGCGCCATCACAAAACAAACCAAAGAGCGCACAGCGCCTACCATTCTCACCCCGCATCCCGGCGAGATGGGCGAATTGATGCAGATGGAAATCAGCGATGTGCAGAAGGCCCGCTTCGATACGGCCAGGCAGTGTGCCGAAAAATATAAAGCGTTCGTGGTGCTCAAAGGTGCTCGTTCAGTTATCGCTACGCCCGAAGGTCAACTTTTCGTTAATTTAACCGGCAATCCCGGCATGGCAACCGGAGGCAGCGGTGATGTTTTAACCGGCCTAATTGCCGGACTTTTAGCGCAATTAAAAGACGCCCAGAGCGCCACACTGCTTGGCGTTTACGCGCATGGCTTAGCCGGGGATTTGGCTTATTCCTCCAATGGCAACGGCCTGATTGCGGGTGATATTATCCTTGAACTGCCGCACGCTTTGATGGCACTGCAAAAACCAATGGCGCCAACCGGAAATCGTTTGCAAAGGCTTACGTAAAATAAGGATCATGAACGAACACGAGAAATACCTCTTTGACTTGCAAGGTTTTTTATTGGTAGAAAACGCCTTAGACGCAAATCAACTCGTGCAATTAAACGCATTGGTGGATGAGCGCATGATGCCGTTTGCTGAAGAACCAAACAAGCGCTTCGGCCAGATTTTAACGTGGGATAAAAGTGCCTTTGATGTTCTGGATAACCCGCGAATCTTGCCCTATTTGCACGAAATTATTGGGCCGCAGATTCGGCTCGATCACGATTATTTGGATGTGATTCGCGGTGGCGGCGAAGTCAGGCTCGGCCCGATTGG
>DASWNL010000426.1:0-4516 GCA_036399215.1 Abditibacteriaceae bacterium | reverse complement strand
ATTTTGCCGGCCCATGACCGCTCGCTGGGGCGATAAGCGAACATATTAGTGACGGTGTAATGCGGCTCCATCACGTAGCTATTGCCCATGTTTTCGATTTGCCAGTGCTGTTTGTAGCCTTCTTTGTTGCCCGCACGCATGAAGGACAAATACGAAGCTAACTCACGCTTTTCTTTTTCATCCAATTTCACGATAAATTGGTCTAATTGCTCATCAGTTGGGTCAGTAGGCGGGACAGACAAGTTGCGCTTGCGGGCAAAAGACAGAAACTCACGGAATTGCGCTCTTAACTCCTGCGGATTATCCAACAAAGTCTTGATATTTCGCTCAGCCTCTATACGATCTGTGCCAAGATAAAAATTGGCGACGAAGATAGTCAGCAAAAAGATAAACGTATTGAGCGCCATCAGGCCATAAGTCACCCAGGGCGTGCGCCGCGTTCGGCGGTCAACATTGTAGATCAGTAACATCGCCGTAAAATAAGGAAGTTATGCCCAACCCAGACAAACCGCACTATCATATCGCCATCCTATTGTTATGGCGTGATGGAAAGATTTTAGCATCAAAACGCCTGGCCGAGGCAGAGCATTTAGCCGATGTCTGGGAATTTCCCGGCGGCAAATGCGCGCCTGATGAATTGCCAATCGAAGCCGCGCGCCGCGAAGCCTATGAAGAGTTGGGCGTCGCTATTGAAATTACCGGACAACGCCCGCCTTTAGAATTTGACTATGTCACGCGCCACGTTTGTTTACATCCTTTCGACGCCGTTATTACAAAAGGTGAGCCGCAGCCTCTGGCTTCTACCGAATTGCGCTGGTTGGCACCCGAAGAATTCAAAGACAAGGAATTCCCGCCCGCTAATGCTCCGCTTTTAAGACAATTGAGAAATTTGTAGGGGCGCCGGGTGCCCCTACGGGTCAACGTGTTCTTATCCAGACCTGCATTTGTCCCGGCGCGCGGTTGGCCCAGGCGTAATAAGGAATGGCCGTCATTTCAGCCGATTGTGTTGCGCATTTGCGAGGACGCACCTGATGCGTGAAATAAAGCATCTCGTGGTAATCATCGTTTAAGGGACAATGTTCAAGCGGCGCGGTCAGAACCGTTATGCCGCCCAGCAAAAAAGGTCGCTCGTCGGTTTCGATGCGGGCGCGATTGGGCAAAACGAAGTCACGCAAATCGTGCCCACGATGGTCGGCGCCTTCCAGGCAATAAACCAATGGCCCCCGCATCAAAGCCACACGACCCTGATTTTCCGCCGCATAAGGATGCGCTTCCAGGCGTTGAACGGGCATGGGAAACGACAGGCTCACACGGTCGCCTTTGGCCCAGGCGCGATGCAAAGATAGATAGTTGGCGCCACCACTTTTAGGTTTGGAAACATCGGCGCTTTTGCCGTTGATTTTTGGCTTATGAAAACTACTGCACCACAGCGGCGCCCGCAAGAATAGCGTCCATTCGCGCTCTGCTGGAACATCTTCGAGCGCGCTGATTTCAATTTCAATCTCGCCCTCAAAGGGATATTTGGTGTGCTGCTTTAATACAACGCTTCCACCTCCAGGCAAAGCGATGTGCGCCGTGCTTTGCCCGTAAAAATGCGCCCAGATGCCTTCATCCGAAACCGAGTAAAAGTAGCCGGGTAACTGTGAAAGCAGTCGCGCGATATTTGGTGGGCAGCAAGCGCAGCCGAACCACGGTTGGCGTCGGTGAGTGCCATCATCAGCTAATGGGTTCTGATAAAAGTAGTTTTCTCCATCCAGAGAAATGCCGGCCATCACGCCGTTATAAAGCGCCAACTCCATGAGGTCAGCAAAGCGCGCATCGGCTTCGAGTTGCAGCATACGCCAGTTCCACATTACGCTGCCAATCGCCGCGCATGTTTCGGTATAAGCGCGCTCGTTGGGCAGTTCAAAATCGCGCCCAAACGCTTCGCCTTCATAGCGGCTGCCAATGCCACCCGTCACATACATCTGGCGATAAACCATGTTCTGCCACAAGCGATGCAGAGCCGCTAAGATGGCTTCATCGCCGCTTTCGGCAACGAGATCGGCTCCACCCGCGCACAGATAGACATGACGCACCGCATGGCCGGTCATACGCTTTTGATCGCGCAGAGGCTCGTGGTCTTGATGATATTCGCTGCCGCCAATAGTGCCGCGTCCGCGCACTTCCAGGAAAAACTGCGCTTGCTTTAAATAGCGCTCTTCGCGCGTGGCACGATACAATTCCACAAGCGCCATCTCAATCTCTTCGTGGCCGTCAGTTTCCTCGCGCTTGTTTTGCGTTTTAGGGCCAAAAGTCGCGCAAATGCAGTTGGCCAGGCGCCGCGCCACAACTAACAGTTTTTCACTGCCGGTGGCGCGATAATGCGCGATGGCGGCTTGAATGAGGTGCCCGGCACAGTAAAGTTCATGCTTGTCTTTGAGGTTGCTCCAACGCTCTGGGGCCAAATCAAACATGAAATAAGTGTTTAAATAACCATCAGCCTGTTGCGCCTCGGCGATGAGTTCTATGCACTCATCGACCATCGCTTGCAATTCTTCATTGGGGCCACAAGCCAATTCCCAGGCAGCGGCTTCGAGCCACTTGTAAACGTCGCTGTCGTTGAAGTAAATGCCTTCAAAGGGGCCATCGAACGTGCCCGCCGCGCGCCGGAAGTTGTTGAGGCGCCCTGTCTCTTCGAGATGCTTATATTGGGAAGGCAGAGTTTTTTCGCGGTTAATCTTGCGGCGCGGCTCCCAAAACTTGTCTTCCAAACGGACGGCTTCAACCGGAACCGGATGCAATTGCACATGGGAGCTTTGAGCAGTATCAACGATGACGGCGCATGGTTTAGACATCGAAATCTCCAGGAACACAAAGGATGAAACAGTGCGAGCGCAGTTTAGCCCGCCTTAGTAACAAAATAACAGTTTACAAACCGGCTTTAAACGTTTATTCCTACAACCGCTTTTAGCCCAATTACGGAACGAAGAAGGAGCCGCTTTCAAAACTGAAAGCGGCTCCTTCTTCGTAAATCTAAAATTGGCGTTTGGCAAAAACTCAGGAAAAGGCTTTCAGTTACTCTTTGCCAAATAAAGAAGGCTTTGATTAAACCCGGCTTAAGACCTGACCTACATTATCTACGAGAGTTTTAATTTCAATAGGCTTTGCCCACAACTCGCCTCTTACTTCTTCAACTTGCTCCTGATGAATTAGGTCGTAATAAGCCGTTAAGAAAACGATTTTTACCTGATCATCTTTGGCCCGAATAAAGCGCGCCAAGTCTAAACCGGACATGTCCGGCATCATCCAATCCAGAATAATTAGATTTAACGGCTGTCCTATATCATGAAACTGTTGATGCAAGTTCATAGTGGACTGGCTGTCATCAACCACCCAGACCGTAGCACCCTCGCGCTGTAGCACTATCGAAAACAAAGCAGTGATTTCGGGTGCGTCATCTACAAGTAAAATTCGCGCGGCATCCAGCGAATTCAACTTTTGCGGGAGGGGGCATTTTACGGAATCTGATAACGAGGGATCTGTTGTTGTCATAAGGAACGACCAAAATTAAATTGATAGTCAGCAAATGCAAAATCTATTCTGCCAACCAACCTCTATCTTCCATAAAAAAGTTCGAACTTCACATTTTTAATGAGGGTTCAAAAAAGGAATTTATTAAAAGAAGAAAAATATACTTAGCGTGCTTAGATATGTTGCCCTGCGATTACTTTATTGTGTGGCAATCACTTTTTCAAAAGCCGCTAACACTTCGCCCAGATTTTCGCGATGCAACATTCGCACATGCGGGTCAACAATCGGCGGTATTTTGTAAGACAAATGCACTTCAATGCGTGAACCAACTGGCCCCAATGTGGTGCCCAGGGCGCTGCGCTTGGTAACCAGGCAATCGTGCGCGTGATAACCCAAAGGATCAGTGTAGTCAGCGGCAAAAAAGTGATAGTTTTTTCGCGCCGCCCGGTCACGCGGGTTGCGATTCAGGTTTTGCAAACGGCGGCTATACATCGAAATCGACAGCGAGCCGGCCTCAGCGAAAGGCAGCCAGGGCACATAGCCCAAATGCGGCGAACCAAGCGCAAACAAAGCGCGACAGGGGAAGCCGTAAGCGACCATCTGACGGCAAATAAGCCCACCCATGCTGTGTCCCACTAAAATCACATCTTCAAAGTTCTGCCCCGATGCTTTTAAGGCCGCCGCCACTTCACGGGCCGAGCGAGTAAAAGGCTTCCAGTGCGTATCGTATTCAATATGCCAGAAGCGCCATTCTTCACTGCCCGGCACCTGGCGCAGCGAGCGTTGCACGCCATTCATAAAATCCGGCAGGCAATTATGGCCGTGAATCAAAACCACATGGCGCGGGCAATCGGCGGGCAAAGGTTTGGCATCTTTTTGCTGATGCACAAGGGCGCTTTTGGGCCGCCCGATTTGCCAACCGGTGCGCAGCAACACGCGCGGGTTTACTTCAGCAAGAACGTAATCTTTGAGTTTCACGGTTTTAAAGCTTTCACGCCTGTTG
>DASWNL010000425.1:0-8491 GCA_036399215.1 Abditibacteriaceae bacterium | reverse complement strand
TGAAGCCGGAGAGGTTTCAAGCACGGTTAAGGTTTGTGTAGATAACGGCTTCATGAGCGAGATACCTGGGTGAAACACCTGCAAAACAACTTCAAACCAAAATGCGCGTTAAAAGCATTATAGCAGGGGATAACGAGATTGCACGAACAGCTTTGCACGACGTAATAAAAAGGAACGAGTTGCTTCTCGTTACGGTTCTATAGGTTGCTGCGAGGTTGCTTCGGACGCGGCTTTTTTTATGTCAGTTTCAAATTCTTCGATTCTAAAAAATCTTCCTCCCTCCTCTCCTGACGAAAGCACTCTCGACCCGCGCCGCTGGGTTGCATTAGCCGTTGTTTTGGGCGCTTTGTTTTTGGTGGTGCTGGATTTTCTTATCGTGAACATCGCTTTGCCGGCGATGCAGGCCGATTTGCGCGCGACTTCGGCGCAGTTGCAACTTGTCGTGGCGGGTTATGGCCTGGCTTATGCGGTGTGCCTGATAACCGGCGGGCGATTAGGTGATATTCATGGCCGTCGCCGGATGTTTTTGTGGGGGGTGGCGGCATTTACCCTTGCTTCCTTGCTTTGCGGGTTGGCGCCCTCAGCGTCTTTGCTGATTGCCGCACGTGTGCTGCAAGGCGGCACGGCGGCGCTTATGGTGCCGCAGATCTTTTCGCTCGTGCAAGTTAGCTTCCCACCCCATGAGCGCGCCAGAGCCTTTGCCATTCTGGGCATCGTGGTTGGCATCGCATCCTTCATCGGCAACGTGTTGGGCGGTTATTTAGTCAGCGCTAACTTTGCAGGATTAACATGGCGGCCAATTTTCTTTGTCAATCTGCCGGTTGGGGTTTTATCTCTTTTACTGGCGCCGCGTTTTGTGCCTGAATCGCGTGCGCCACACGCGCATAAGCTCGATTTAATCGGCGTAGCTTTAGTTTCGCTGGGTCTGTTTTTATTGATTTTCCCGATGGCTGAAGGCCGCGAAGCTGGATGGCCCTGGTGGGCCTGGCTTTGCGTAGGATTTTCGTTTGTAATCCTGCGCGGCTTCTTCCTCTTTGAAGCCCACTTGATGCAGAATGGCGGGGCGCCCTTGGTAGATTTAAATCTGTTTCATGACCGCAATTTCGTGGCGGGTTTAGGCTGCATGATGACCACCTTCATGGGCATGAGTTCGTTCGCCTTGATGCTGACAATGTTTTTACAAGACGGTATGGGCTTGCAGCCCAGAGAAGCCGGACTCTGTTTCGCGCCGCTTTCCCTGTTGTTTTTATGCGCTTCGCTTTTTGCCTTACGCTATGCCGACCAACTGGGCACTTTGCTTTTGCTGGCTGGCGTCATTATTATGATTATCGGTGCTTCGTGGCTAATCTTTCTGATGCACGCGCAGGGTGTTGGCTTTTCGACACGCGCTTTAATTGCGCCCATCTCCATCTACGGTTTCGGACAGGGGCTTTTAGTGCCGCAACTGAGCGGCGTGGTGTTGCGCGGCGTCTCGCCCCATTTGGCAGGCACGGCATCCGGCGTTTTAACTACAGGCCAGCAAGTCGCCGGTTCGCTTGGCATCGCTTTAATCGGCAGCGTCTTTTTCACTCTGCTTGGCCCTAAACCCGAACCATCACGTTTCGCTTACGCCTTTTCGCACACTTTCGCTTGCAACATGGTGCTGATGATTCTTACCTTCGTCTTGCTGTTGTGCCTGCCCCGCTTTGGCCCAAAGTTGGAAGTGGCGGCTGAAGCGATTTAAGAGTCTTTTGAGGAATGATAAAATATCGGCTGCCATGGCAATCTACTTTTATTCCACGTCTGACATATACGGTGCTTTATCCAACTTCTCACCGCATGGTGTAGAAATGGGTGGGCAGTGGTGGCCAACTGTTGAGCATTATTTTCAAGGACAAAAGTTCCACGATGCCGAATATCGCGAAAAGATTCGCATAGCCAACAATCCAAAACAAGCCAAATCATTGGGTCGTAGCCGCAAGTTGCCTATTCGCACAGATTGGGAAGAGGTAAAAGATGAAATCATGTATCAGGCTTGCCTCAAAAAGTTTCAAACCCATAAACAAGTGAGAGACTTGCTTCTTTTAACCGAAAATGAAGAATTAATTGAAAATGCGCCGGGCGATTATTACTGGGGTTGCGGAAGAACAGGAACAGGGCAAAACAAGTTAGGCAAAATCTTGATGCGCATTCGGGAAGAGCTACAAGCGTAAGCGCTACAAGCGTAAAAGATGTAGGTAAGCATAAAAAAGAGCGCTCCGTTTTTCACGGAGCGCTCTTTTGTTTTCAATTCGGAACTAACCTATACCCGATTCCAAAATTTTAATAAACGCCGGGCCGAGGATGACGATGAAAAGAGCCGGGAAGATGAAAAACACCAGAGGAATAACCATCTTGATCGGCGCTTTTTGGGCGGCTTCGCGGGCGCGCTGCGAGCGCTTTTCGCGCAAGCGTTCGCTTTGCACGCGCAAAACGTTGGCAATGGCAAGGCCCAACATGTCGGCTTGCACGATGGCGGAAATGAGGGTGGATAAGTCGTCCACATCCACGCGGCGTGCCAGATCACGCATGGATTCGATGTTAGAGCGGCCCAACCGCACTTCCTGCATGGCGCGCTGGAATTCTTCGCTAAGCGGATTGTCGAAACGCGCTGAAATACGCTGAATGGCGCCGTATAAGCTCAGACCCGCTTCAACTGAAACCGTAATCAGGTCAATCATGTCGGGCAAGACCAACTGGATCTCTTGCTGGCGCCGCCGTGTTACCATGTTCAGCCAAAAACTTGGCAGAAAATAACCATAAATCGCGCCAACCGCGGCAGCGATAAAGGCGCTGATGACAAAGGGCATCATGCTACCGAAGATGCTTTCCAAAATAGGCACCCAGGCCACGAAAACTATGGCCAGAGATGCCGGCAATATAAGGTTTTTTAAGGCCACAAAACTGGTGGCGGTCATCCCATTGGGGAAACCGGCGCGCATGAGTTGCATTCGCACTTCATCAAGATTGGCGTTGCGAACCGCGAAACTGCCCGGCGCGGCAATGCGTTCGAGAAGCGGCATCACGACTCGTTGAAAGAATGAGCCTTGTTGCTTGCGCGGGCGGCGGGCGTCTTTGGTGAGCCGTGCCAGTGGGTCTTCTTCGTTGACACGGATCCTGCGGCCTTCACCTTGAGCGAGGTTTTTCACCCGTGCCTGCGAACGATTTTGACTGAGCATTTCTGCGATCCTTTACTATCCTTCAAGAAGAAGTAATCTTCAAAAGGGTGCGACCAAACGAATTAAAACAAATGGAAAATCTAAACCTTAATGTCCACGATTTTCATGATGATCGAAAAACCGATAACTTGCAAAGTGAGGCCAATAGCCAGCATAACATGACCCCGTGGATCATCTATCAGGGGCTGCACAAATGACGGTTCGCCCGGTGTGGTCATGCGCCCGACTAAGTGAATCAAAAAGCCTAAGATAACGGGCAGAAAACCAAGCACCATTCCGGTTAAGCGCCCCTGTGCCGTCAGGGTGCGAATTTCACCACGAATGCGAATCCGCTCGCCGATAACGCCGGCGATAACTTCCAAAATCTCGGCCAGGCTGCTGCCCACTTCGCGTTGAATCAACACGGCGGTAATTACCAGATCAAGATCGCTTGACTTTACACGCGCGCCCATGTTTTCCAGAGCCTGATTGACCGGCACGCCAATGGAGATTTCCTGTGTCAAGCGCTGAAACTCATCAGCGATGGGCTGCTGTGCTTCGCGCGAAACCATTTCCAAACTTTGCAAGAAAGAAAAACCGGCGCGCAGGCTGTTTGCCATCAGCATCAGCGTGTCAGACAATTGCAATTCAAACATCCGCGCATATTTTGCCTTCATGTAACGCACATAAGCCCAGGGCAAGGCCAGACAGGCCAGGCCGGCGGCGATAGCGATAAAGGCGGGGAACCCAAGAAATTTCAGTAAGATAGCGACAACCAGCGTTGAAAAAATGCTAAAAACAACCAGCTCAGAAGCGCGCCAGGGCGAGCGAGCCTGCAACAGCTCTTCTTCGAGGCGGCGCAGAACATTCAATGAGAGCACGACATTACTCATTGAGGGCAAAGTCGTCGCGCGCCGCTGCTGGCGCACGCGCTGTTCTTCCTGTTGGGCGAATTTGCGGTCTATTTCTTTATCGCGGGCCGTGCGGGCGTCTGGCGAAATCTCGTCCTTGCGCGCCCGCACGCGCGTCAGCTTTTCCGCTGCCGTTTCAACAGCTTCCTGCGGCCCTTGCATCAGGCCAATCACGAACAGCACCAGGCCAACCAACAACCCCAGACCGATGACGATGTATTCAAAGCTCATGGCATTAATAATTTTGAATTTTGAATTTTAAATGTTGAATGAAATAGGTTCTTTTCTGAATTTAAAACTCAAAATTCAAAATTCAAAATTAATCAACGTCCGCCCATGATACGGGCTTTGGGCGTGGCGGCGTCCATCATAGCGCGCGGTATGAAAACATCGGAAGATAGTTTCACGCCGGAGTGCAAAATCTGAGTGTAAACCTTGGGATGCAGGCCTGTAGGCTGCAAGCGCCCATGAATCTTGCCGGCATCATCGATGTATTCCTGCTCGAATAAGAAAATGTCTTGCGTGGTAATGACATCGCCTTCCATGCCGGCGATTTCGGTGATAGCGGTAATTTTGCGCGTGCCGTCTTTCATACGTGATTGATGCACGAGCACGTCTACGGCCATCGAAATCTGTTCGCGAATAGCACGCACCGGTAAATCGAAGCCGGCCATCATCACCATCGTTTCCAAACGCTTAATCATGTCGCGCGGCGAATTCGAGTGGCCGGTTGTTAGCGAGCCGTCATGACCGGTATTCATCGCTTGCAACATATCAAGCGCTTCGGCGCCGCGACACTCGCCGACTACAATGCGATCCGGCCTCATACGAAGCGAGTTGCGCACCAAATCGCGAATGGTAATTGAGCCGGCGCCTTCGATGTTGGGCGGGCGTGTTTCCAGACGAACTACGTGATCTTGACGCAGTTGCAATTCTGCCGCGTCTTCGATGGTCACAATGCGCTCGTTGGAGGGAATAAACGAGGAAAGCACATTCAGCGAAGTCGTTTTGCCCGAACCCGTTCCGCCGGATACTACAATGTTCAAACGCGCTTCGACACACGCCTGCAAAAACTGCGCGGCCTCGCGGGTAATCGTGTTGAAGTTAATCAAGTCCGTCATGGTGAACGGGTCTTTGGCGAACTTGCGAATGGTTAATGTCGGGCCGGAAAGCGCCAGGGGTGGAATGATAGCATGAAAGCGCGAGCCATCGCGCAAGCGTCCATCAACATAAGGCGTCTTTTCATCCACGCGACGGCCTAAAGGAGCGATGATGCGCTCAACGACTTGCATGACGTGCTGATGATCACGAAAGCGCTGGTTCGTCATCGTCAGTTTGCCATGCCGTTCCACATAAATCGAAGTCGGCCCATTGACCATGATTTCATCCACTTCGGGATCGTTTAACAATGGCTCCAAGGGGCCAAGGCCGACGATTTCGTGAATGAGTTCGACAACCAGCCCGGCGCGCTCGGCACGGCTCATGGCGATGCGTTCTTCGTGCATTACCTGGTTGATCATCTCTTCAACCTGGCCGCGCATCTGGTCGGGGTTGGCCGCTGCCATGACTGAGCGATCCAACTCTTGTATTAATTTTTGTTGAATGCGTTCGCGCAAGGCGCCAAAAGGTGCCGATTCGGGCCGCTGTTCTTCTTGTTGCGCGCGGCGCAAGGCTTCAAAAGGGTTGCCGGTCGTTTTTTCAATCGAAAGCGAGGGATGCGGCGAAAGCGGCGGCACTTTGGCACGCACGCGGCCTCCATCGGGCAGGGGACGATCTAAAAGCGGCACCTTAGGGTCAAGACGGCTGCCGACGATGCCCGCTATACGATGAATCAAGCCCAGCAGATGATCGTTGTCGCGGAAAGAGACCGGCGTGTTTTCATTTTGGCCGAGGCGGTCAATGATAACTTCGGAAGAGCCTTCAACCATAATTTTGGTAATGGCCGGATCATCCAGAAACGGTGTTAAAGGGCCAAAGTCGGCGACTTCATGAATGAATTCATTGACCAGCCAGGTGCGCTCGTGGCGCGTAATGGTGAGGCTGGCGCCGCTGATAGCTTTGTCTATGGCTTTTTCTAAGATGTTGCGAATCAACTCGCGCTGCGGCTGCTGCCACAGGCGTTGATCTACTGCGCCCAGCACTTCATTGAAGATCATGTGCTTGTGGCGGTAGTAGCGCCGGATTTCATCTTCGCTTTCCGGTGCGCCTTCTACTGAATCTACGCCCTGCATAGCGGAGATCGTCTGCGAACCACGCGAAGAAACTATGGCTTCGCGCACCTCAGTCGAGTTTTCTCCACCAGGGGCTGTTAATTGGCGCGGGGCGCCTTCACCGGCATTGGTTGCGCCCTCGCCGGCAACGCCTTCGACTTCTTCATTTTCCAGAGAAGCATCTTTGCTACGCACACGATCTAAACGGGACAAAAGGGACATCGTTTTTCCTCCAGACTCTGCACCTGGCTTGTTTAAATTCCGACAGAACAGGTGTCGTTGTGCTGTTTCGACGCCGTTAGTTTTTATTACGCCTTAATACCTGACGTTTTCAGCAACGAATCAACAGCTAATAGTTTACGCGCACCGGCACAACTTCCGTGAAGTTTTTTGACTGATTAAGGCATTCTTGCAAACGCCCGTCAATCACCAAGATCATAATACCTTGAGATGACGAATTACTAACAGCCTTTAACTAAGGCCCTTAAAAAGACTGTCGGCAAATGACCTTAGGTTAAGCAAATTGCCAGTTTAACGCAACTACGCCATTGCTTAGCTTAGCGCCGGGCTTGATGCTTCCTAAAGTCCTAATGAAAATCAGGCGTTGCGCGCGGCAACAATCATCTTCTCTTTGCGCATATGCAGCCCTTCTTCGAGACCCGATTGATAACGATGCGGATTTTCAAAGCGCTTGAGGCCATCGGCCAAAGTTTCAAGATTGCGCCGCGCCTGCTCGCGGGTTTCATGAATGGAAGGCGCCTGATAAATGCGTTTTCCATTGCGCATGACGGGCACCAGCAAATCCACACTTTCCATCTCCGGCGCCACTTTCCAGCGCAACAGTGAATCCGTCGGGTCAACGATTACCCAATCTTTGGCAGGTGGTTGCAGTGCATCGTAAATCGCATCAGCAAACAATTGGCCGCGTGCTGTTTTATCGTCTGAACTGCGGAAAAAGCGGCGCACTTGTAACAGGCCGGGATTGGAAATCTTGATTGTCTGCTCCGAAAGCTTCAAACGCGGCTGCCAGTCTCCATTTTCGCGCACTGCCGAGAGTTTATATACCCCACCTAACGCCGGTTGATCGTAAGCCGTCGCCAGACGCGTCCCGACGCCCCAGACGGTAATCTTCGCGCCCTGCTCTTTGAGCGAACGAATCAGATACTCATCCAAATCGTTGCTGGCGACAATCGCGGCATCGTTGAAACCGGCTTCATCTAAAAGCCGCCGCGCGCCAATGGAAAGCGTTGCTAAATCGCCCGAATCCAAACGCACGCCCACTAACTTGTGTCCTTTTTTGCGCAGCCCTTTACCAACTTCAATAGCATGACGCACGCCGTCGAGCGTATCGTAAGTGTCCACTAAAAACACGCAGTTATTCGGCATCGCTTCGGCATAGGTTTGAAAGGCTTCAAGCTCGTCGTCGAATAACATCACCCAGCTATGGGCGTGTGTGCCGCGAACAGGAATATCCCACACTTTGCCGGCTAAAACGTTGGAAGTCGCGGCGCAACCGCCAATATAAGCAGCGCGACTGGCCGTTAGCGCTCCATCTATGCCTTGAGCGCGGCGCGCACCAAATTCCAAAACCGCTTCGCCGCGCGCCGCCAGACAAACCCGCGCCGCCTTGGTAGCAATGAGTGTTTGGAAATTGATAATGGTGAGTAGCAGAGTTTCAACGATTTGCGCCTGCAAAATCGGGCCTTGCACGCGCACTAAGGGTTCATAAGGAAAAACCGGCGTGCCTTCAGGAACTGCGTCCACTTCGCAGGTGAATTGCAAATTGCCTAAGTAATCTAAAAAGCCGCGCTCGAAAAGCGCTTCACCATCACTGCCGGTTAGCGATGCCAGATAGGTTAAATCGTCTTCCTCAAAGCGGAGGTTTTCCAGATAATCGAGAGCTTGCTCCAGGCCGCACGCGAGGGTGAATCCACTACCGAAAGGATGCTTGCGAAAATACAAATGAAAAACCGCTTCTTTGTCCGCAAGACCCGCTTTCCAGTATCCATAAGCCATCGTCAATTGATACAAATCGGTGAGAAGCGCCAACGAAGGTCGGTAAATTTGCGTGATATTCATAGGAGTAATAGAATGCTGAACTGCGTTACGCGGAAACGGCTTTGATTCCCGCAGAAATGTCAGTTTGGAAAGAGTTTCTGCCCGCTCGTTAGAAAGTCCATGAAATTCCGCGAAA
>DASWNL010000424.1:0-19990 GCA_036399215.1 Abditibacteriaceae bacterium | reverse complement strand
TTTGGAGAGGTGATGAAGGCGACGACTTATTTGAGGTAACGCATTGGATGGAGCTAAAAAAACCAAGCGAGGTGCCTGGATTATGAGCCGCATTCGCAATTGGTCAAGAATGAGCAGCCCCCAGTTATGGCACGCCTGGCGCGCCCTGCACACGAGTGATGATCTCGCGATGGCCGCTGCCATCTTTACGGCAAACCGCCTGGTTAAAACCAACTATTGCCGCAACACGCGCCGCAGCTTCTACGAAGTCAAAGACCTGTGGATTCAGGAGCATCAGGTGTTTCTTACGCGAGGCCGCATTGCACGCGTGGAAACGCAGAAATGTTGGGGCTGTGATGGCGGCGGTTCAGTCGTCGCAACTTTTTGGTATGACGAGCAAAATCGTTTTCAACAAGAAGAAGACGAGTGCTATCGCTGCGATGGCACCGGCATTTGGAGTGAGCGCACGCTCTACCTGCATGAATTCCTGATCGAATCCATGCCCTTTAAATTCCACTCTTACACGAAGCCGCAGCGAATCGACGAAGAACGAGCCGAAGATTGTGAGAATTACGGCACACCTTTTACCGAGGATGAAGAAAAGCAGCTTCCTTTGCCCCTGTCCGGTGTGCTGCAAATGCTGCGTTATGTGACATTCGCCGGCATTCCTGAACCTATCCGAATTACCCAACAAATTGAAGGAGGAGTTTTGATATGACGACCGTTTTAGCCGAACCAGTAGAAAAAGAACACGGCGCGACCCGCCTGGAATGCCCCTCTTGCAAAAGCAGTAACGTAGTAATGCTTGCTGGCGACCTAACAGGCAGACATCTCGGAGTGTCGGAATGTGGGGCAGATTTTGGGTGCGATCATTGCGGCCACCGTTTCAACGTGCCGCGTGCAGGTTTAGTGCTGCGAGTTACCAATCCAGTCATTGAGCGGGTGAGCCGTAATACGCCGATTCATGAATTGGATTTAATGGACAAGCTTCCTGAAATTCCCAATTTAGGCATACCCGATCAAGAAGTGATTAAAACCCTGCAAAATTGTGCGGCGGTTTTATCCTGCGAGGATTCCTCGCCCAAAGAGTTATTCGAGGCAGGCTTTGAGATTACAAAACTTTTCAATGGCTCATGGCAGCAACGAAGCGAACTTGTTTCCATGATGGAGGCCTACATCGAAAGCAAAGTGGGCAGCGTGCATTGGTTGCGCCATGCCTGCTGTGAGGGCGATTGTGAAGTCTGCAATGCGCGGGAAAAAACAGGAGATGAAGAATGAACGGCCCTGTTTTAAAATGGCCCGGAAGTAAGTGGAATATTGCCGAGTGGATTACCGGCCATATGCCGGAGCATGACGCGTATATAGAGCCTTACTTTGGCAGTGGCGCGGTGTTTTTCAACAAAGCACCCTCCAACGTCGAAATGCTCAATGACCGTGACGGCGAACTCGTGAACTTCTTTCGCGTCTTGCGCGACAGGCCCAACGAGTTGGCCGCTGCGTTGGAACTCACGCCCTGGGCACGCGAAGAATACGACTATTGCCGGCGACGATTGGGCAAGCCGCGCGGCAACAAGGTTGAGCGGGCGCGCCGTCTGGCTGTTGCCATGTGGCAGGCCATAGGGCAGCGCAGAACGGGCAATGTGCAAGGTGTTGTGACCGGTGGTTGGCGTTCACGCTGCATGGAAGACCAATCGCCGGTGGCGACCTGGCAACGCTTGCCGGATCGGGTGCGCTACGCGGCAGGACGCATCTTACAAGCGCAGATTGCGAATCGTCCAGCCCTTGATGTTGTCGAGCGCCATGCTTTCCCAGAAGTTTTGATTTACGCCGATCCGCCGTATCATTTGGCGACGCGGGCACGGCGCCTCTATGCCCATGAAATGAGCGACGAAGAGCATAGAGCTTTGCTAAAAGCATTAGAAGCGCATCCGGGGTCGGTTCTGTTGTCCGGTTATCAGTGCGCGTTGTATCAAGAGCATCTGGGCCATTGGAAGCACTTTGAAACGTCCGCCCGCGCCCAGAACAACGCCGTGCGACAGGAAGTATTGTGGCTGAACCCGGTGGCTATGCAGCGTCTGGAACAGCAGCGAAGTCAGTTGACCTTGCTGGAGATGGTTTCATAGCCACAACTCTGCAAAAATTCACGAGCAGGTTTAAGCAGGTATAATGGAGGCCAAGAAGTTCAGGCCCGAAGGAGATTTCAAGGAGTTCTCAATGGTAACACGCAGCTTTCCTTACGACGAGTGGCAGGAAATCATAGACGCCTTGCCGCCGGAACAAAGCGATTTGGAAGACCATATTGCCCTGATGTGCGAGGACATAGACACTGACCCTATCCCCATCGAAATGACACCTGAAGCCGCTGAAGTTGTGGATCGCATTCGAGAAGAGTTGGTAACAGAGTAAACAAACACAAGGAGCACAAAATGCGCGACGCCGCAAAAATTCGTGAAGCTTTAACAAACTTGATTAAGGAAGATTCGACCAGTGGCAACGACACATGGTTTGAGGGAGTGACACTGCACCACACGGCAGGTGTTGAGATGGTAAGAACGGAGGGAAAAGTCCATTTAAAACCGTATGAAGGCCAAGAACAATTTGTGGCGGAATTCCCTGACGGTTCGCGCTACTCCGTCACGGTAGAAAAAATTGACCCCTAAATTAAAGGGCCGGTGCATCAAATGCACCGGCCCTTTTGACTTTACTTAGGAGTTTCTCCCAGTAAAAACCGCATTTCATCGCGCCCTCTGGGTTCGCTCATCTCCAGCATGAACGGCCAGGCCGGGTTCTCCTCCAGGTATCTATGAACGCTGGGCGCCAGCTTGTCGAAGTGTTCTGTGGTGCGCGGCTCGTAAAGCACCGCTCCCCCGCGCGTGTCCACAACCACACAAAGCGGATCGAGGCCGATAATCTCATTAAAGCAGTTGGTAAAGGCGCGGCTCTCCTGGCTTTGCGGAACGCTGAGGACAAGAAACGCTTCGCCACTCTCCACAAAAACAGGCCCGCGAAAGACGGCCTCAAAAACCTGTGTTTCACCGGATGGGTAATAAACCTTTAATTCGCGCACTTCGCCCATTGTTTGTAACTGAGGGACATAAACCATCGTAGGAGCTTTCATGGCGTATCCTCTTGCTTAAATCGCATTCCTTAAATCGCAATTTCACCCGGCGCCAGGTCACGACCTGGCTCATGAGCCAGGTCGCTGATAGGTTCAGCTATCGGCTCTGATTCCATTGGAGATTCGATTGCAGTCGCGTCTTTTTTTGATTCTTCGCGCGTTTCGTCCTTCAGGCGCGCCAAAGCTAAACGAAACTCTGCCGGCTCCATTTCAATAGCCGCTAAGATGGCGTTTACATTCTCCGGGCCAACCACGCCGCCGTAAAACTGATTGGCGATGCTTTCGCCCTGCGATGTGCGACTGTGCGCTACGAAAACAACCGCTTTGGGATGTTGGGTGAGTTCCAGAGCCGCGTGCATGGCGTGCGCTAAAACGGTGCGCCGCACTTCCGGCGTGGTGTAAACGACCGGCTCCCCTTCCGGTAGAGGATAATAGGCATTGTCCGATGTTTCCCAGTCATCCGGCTTCCTCAAAAAGTCATTCAAGCCTAAACCAAACGGCGCCAGTTTAGCTTTAAGGCTTTTGAAGCTTTTGGATAATTCTTCACCCGCGCTTTTGTTCAAGACCCATTGCACGCCATTCAAGGAGTTAATCGTCTCCTGTGTTAATGCAGGCAGGGACTTCTTGAGTGGCTCCAAGCGATAATCGCTCCCTTTGGGAATCACATCAAAAGGCCCTTTACACTTGTGGCACATCCGCCGCTTTTCTCCCGAATCGGCAAAGATGGTTGTGCCGCAGTGCGGGCAATTACCTTTGCAGCCACCATCAGCTTCGGGATGCGACACGGCCAGTGTGGCAGCCGGCCACGGCTTGAGACAACGACTGCATTTGCCATCGTCGCCGCGCTCCATCACCGCGCCGCAGTGTAGGCAATCCTCGCCGCCACCGACCACAATGGACTTGCAGAGTAGGGCAGCGCGCAGAGAAGGTTGATGGGAAACACCCGACTGGGAAACACTCGACTGGGAAACACCCGATAGCGACTTGATGAGTTTTTTCCCATGCAGCGTATCCAAGACCTTGCGCTTGAATTCCGCCATCGGCATAGCTGCGATGCCGCCGAAAAAGGCCGGTGAATCATAGCCCATTGCGGCAGCAGTGTCAGCGTCGCTGCCTTTGGCGAGTTCGGTATCAATTTCCGTCTGGCGACGAAGCGCTGCATCCAGTTGCTCCTGGTGCTCGAACGGCTTATCTACAACGGCCTTATATTCGTTAAGATGCATTTCCAGGTTTTCGGCCTGGCGCCGTGCGCCGACGGCATCGCTGGCCAGGCCTTTGAGCGAGTTGTCCATTTTAGTTGTCGTCGAGGCCGGGGTGCTGCCAGCGCGTAGCCAGTGTTTGCCGTGTCCATCGGGCGTGCGCGCCTGATAGGCCAGGTTGGAAACGAGCGGGTCAAACTCATCCCACTGCGAGGTTGCCACCTTCGCGTAAATGTCGAAGCCCTGGTAATGACCGATTTTGGTTTCATAAGGCGGCTTTTCCAGCGCATCAAGAGCCTCTTCATGCGCGTGGGCCAAAGCGACACCGGCTTCGTGCCGATCATCGTAAAAGCGGCCATTGATTGTCATGGAGAATTTATCCAGACGATGCTTTTCAAAGTGCTGTGCGGCGATTTCGCGGTCTGCGGCTTCCTGAAGCAATTCGTCGCGTTGGCGCGGCAAGCCGGCTAATTTGCGTTGCACGCTAAAACGATTGTCCAGGTAGCTTTTGCGAAGCTGCGTCAGACGATACACATCGGAATCCACATGGGCTTTTTCACCCATCAGGGGATTGTCGGATAATGCCGCTTGCATTGAGGCGGCTGTCATAACGGTTTCATCCATGTCCTCGCAGGTGCGAGCACACTCGCCTTGCCGTGTCTGGGCGATAAAGGCGGCTTTCTTGGCGACGGCCTGCCACATATATTCGTCGAAAGAGCCTTCGGTGCCATAGCGAAAAATGCTAACCGGCATGCCCCACTGGCTTTCATGGTGCATGTTGCCCTGACGCAGGATGCGACCATCACGCTGTTCCAGTTCACCCGGCTTCCAGGGACAGTCCAAATGGTGATTGGCATAAAGGCGGCGTTGCACGTTCAGGCCCACGCCCATCTTGGAGGTGGAGCCAATCAGGACGCGCAGTTGCCCCGTATCCATCAAGCGGCTCATCTCCTTGCGTTTGGCCGGTGTATCGAAGTCATGCGCGAAAGCCACTTCATTTTCAGGAATGCCTGCCGCAATCAGCTTGCGCTTAATATCGTCATAAACGCTGCCAGCCAAACGCTGATCTTCCGCGTCCAAGCCTTCATCACCGGTATTAGCGTCGCCGTTGGCCTCCGCGTTGGCATCGGATCTCGCATCAGCCACCGCCTTTGCGGCCTTTGCCTTTTTGGTGGATTCGCCGGTAGGCGTGCCCAAATCCAGAAAGACAAGCTGCGTTGCTTTGCGGTCAGCGCTTTCGGCATGAATGCGCGCCACGTTGGCCACGCACTTATTTACCTTGGAAAGTGGATTGTCCGAGGCGCCTGGCTCCATCAGGCGCAAATCCAGCGCGGCCTTGCGACCGTCCGACGTGATTTTGAGGAAGTTGTCTTCGCTGGGGTCGGGGCGCCGTCCGTTTTCATCGCCCTGCATCAGAATCTTGGCCCGCTCTTGCAGCGTTTCCATGTAAGCCTTGAGTTCTGGATTGGCCGGCGCCGTTACGATTTTGGGTTCGCCGCCATCCAGTTCCGGCGTGGGCAGAATATCCTTCAAGTCGTCGCGCGTTTTCACGTCCGCGACTTGCCGATAGAGGCCGACCATTTCCGGCACGTTGACAAATCTTGCAAAGCGCGTGCGTTGCCGGAACCCGCCTTCCGGCGCCTTTTCAATTGAAGTCGTGGTTTCACCAAAGGTCGAAGCCCAAGAATCAAAGCGGTCAAAGCCCAGGTCTTTGAGTTTGGGCAGCATCAAATAGCGCTTCATCGTATACATCTCGGAAAGCGTATTACTGACCGGCGTGCCGGTAGCGAAGATAAGCCCTCGCTGATTGTTCTTTTTGAGCAGGTTTTGCGACTTAACAAACAAGTCCATTGCCTTTTCCGAAGCCGAGCTATTGAGGCCAGAGATACGGTTCATTTTGGTGGCAAAGAACAGATTCTTGAAATCGTGAGCCTCGTCCACCAAAAGCGCATCCACGCCCAACTCATCAAAATACAGTCCTGCATCCTGATGCTCGGTTATATCGGCTTCCATGCCTTTGAGCTTGACTTCCAGGCTGGAGATGGAGCGTTCAATGTTCTTTTGCGAACGGGATTTTTTCTTGCCGTTTTGGGCTGAGGCGCGTTGATTCTCTTCTTCCAACGCGGCGCGCAAATCCGAAAGCTGCTCTTCGATGAACTCTTTGTAAAGGCGCGGCGAAGCCGGAATCTCTTTAAAGGTGCTTTGCGCCACGATAACCGCGTCCCAGTCGCCGGTAGCGATTTTATGCGTCATTTCCTTGCGCTTTTCGGCTTTGCCTAATCCTTCATTGATAATGAGCAGCTTCGCATTGGGATAGATTTCCCGAAACTCGCGCTCCCACTGCTCTAACTGGGGATTGCGCACCACGATCATCGGCTTTTTCGCCAGACGCAGGCGGCGCAGTTCCATTGTGGTCGCGGCAATGCAGCCGGTTTTACCGGCGCCGACTACATGGTCGAAAAGGCAGTTGCCGGTTTGGATGGCGCGCCAGACCGCGTTTTTCGCATGTTGGCGAAAGCCCTTGGCAAAGCCAGCGGCCATGCCGGGAAAAGTCAAATGAGAGCCATCGAAAGTGCGCGGCGCTGTCGTGTTGAAAATCTCATTGTAAAGGTCTGCTAAACCCGCATGGCGCGCGGCATCATTTTCAATCCAGCTTTTCCACTCATTTTTCATAAGGCGCTGTTTTTCACGCGCCGCGAGTGTGGCCGCCACATCGGTAACGCGCCGCTTGCCTTCCCGATCATGCGGGTCAGGCATGGTGATAGTCACGTCACGCATATTGAGCGTGGCTTCCAACACTTTCAGCGCATTAGCGTCCGGGGTGCCCCATTCACTGGTTAACGCCACGTTGCCGCGCCGTGAATCCCATTGATCGAGTGCCTTGATAGTCCAGCCCAGGTGTTTAGAAAACTGCACCAGGTTCGATTCCGAGCCACGGCCCAGAATATGAGTGATGAAATCATTAACGTGTTGAACAGGCACCCAGGGCGCTCCCAAACGCACTTCAATTTGTGAGGGCAAAAGCGGCTGAGGCTGAACCGCTTCGAGAGCTTCGATATTGGGCGCATAGGAAGCATCCACTTCGGCAATGGCGCGGGCGGTTTTGAGCTTTTGCTTGACTTCGCCGGACAAATAAGCATCCGCAGTTACCCAGCCGGCAGTCACCGGATCGGTTTCTTTCTCCGGGTCGCGGAAGATAAGGCCGGCATTAGCCAATTCATCGCGAATGCCTTCAGGGTCACGATTGAGCAGTTCACTGAGGCGGCGCCAGTCCAGTTCGCCGCATTCGTTTAAAACGATGCCGAGAGCATCTTGAGGCGAGGAAGCGGTTTCAGCCGTTGAGTGCGGCGTGATGGTGCGCTGCGAGAAAATATCCGCTTTGGAGATAGCGCCGGTTTCGCGGTCAGCGTGCTCCAGGGCCAAAAGCAATCCGGCATCCGGGTCAGAGGCAAAGGCTTTCACGTTGGGCCGCTTGTGCAAGTCGCCGAATTCCTTAACGAAGCTATCATACAGATCGTTAAGGCTGTCCTGGTTCATCTCGATAATGTCGTCTGAAACATCTTCATACATCTGTGCCAGAAGCTGCTTGGACAATCGGCACAAATTATAAAGCCCTATCAAACGTTTGCGTTCTTTGGGGTCTTTGGTTTCGACCGGCACCAGTTGCCCGTTGCGATTCTGGTAGATTTCGCTGCCATCCACATGAAAAGCGCCTGGCTTGATGCTCTCATCGGCTTGCTTTAATTCGTCACTGGCCGCGCGCTCCTCTTCATCTTGGGGCCGGTAAAAAATATCCGCCGGCAGGTAGTTTTGGATGGTTTCTTCCAGGGACGCGACAATATCGCGCCCATCGTTTTCGAGCGCGCTTTGGTTGTCGTTATACAAGCCGCCGCCGACCGCCAGCTTGCCGAGCATCATCTCAGGATGCTCTTGAAAATACTCATTGAGATGCACATCGTATTCAGCGCCGGTGCCGTCTTCATCATCTTTATGGCGGACCTTAACAGGTGTGGATTCCGTCCATTTTTCGATAAAGTGACCCTGGGCATCGCGCGGGTGCAGGGCTTCAAAAGCGGGATCCTTCTTTTGCAAAAAGATGATGTCGGTTGTCACCGACGTGCCCGCACTTTCGGCAAAGGCCGTATTGGGCAAGCGAATCGCGCCCAGGAAATGAGCCTTCTCCGCCCAGGCTTCGCGCACGGCTTTGGAAGTGCGCGCGTCCATTGTGCCCGCCGAGGTGATAACTGCCACCACGCCGCCAGGACGCGCTTTGTCCAGGCTTTTCGAGATGAAGTAGTTATGGATTTTACTGGTGAGATACTTGCGGCCCTGGCGGATATAATCCTGATCCACTACGCCGTAATCACCAAAGGGCACGTTACCGATAACCAGGTCGAATTGGTTGTCGGGTAGGGGAGTCTCCTCAAAGCCTTTGATGTGAACCTGCGCGCCGGGATAAAGGTAGCGCGCAATTTTGCCGGTCACCTGATCGAGTTCAATACCGGTGCGCTTGGAGCGTGCCGTAAGTTCCGGCGGCATGAACCCGTAAAAGTTGCCCGTTCCCATTGCAGGTTCGCAGGTTCGCCCGCCGGTAAAGCCCATGTGCTCTAAAGCCGACCACATGGCTTTTACAACCGGCGGTGCGGTATAGTGCGCGTTCTTAATCGAAGCGCGGGCACTGGTAAATTCATCATTGCTCAGGCGCGACTTGATCTGCTTGTAAAGCTCAAAGTGCGCTTTGTCCGCGCCGCTAAAGCGATAGGTTTTAACGTGGTCGCTGATGTCATCCCAGTCCACATCAGCATACTGCTCGAAAGCATCCTGAAACGCCTGGCCGAAAGCGCCCCAGCCAACATAGTGCGCGAGAACGCGCTTTTCTTCGTCGGTGGGCTGCCGGTCATCAACTTCCAATTCTTTCAGCAAGTCCAACGCAGCGAAGTTGTCTTTAGCCTTTTGGCCGAGTGAACCTTTGCCGATTTCGTCCGCATCCGTCAACACCAAGTCATTGTCGGGGCGCGCTTCCTCGCTCAGGCCACGCGCGGCGATGCGTTGAACGGTGCGCTTTGGCGATGGAGCTTCTGTAGGGGGTTCTGCGGGAGCTTCCGGTGATGCAGCTACTTCCGGGGCTAATTCTCCGCTGACCCCGCTTCCGGCGTCTCCGCTTCCGGCGTCTCTGGCGGCTGAAGGTGTTTCTTCGCTGCGTTGTGTTTCGCTTCGTGCAAAGTCTGCCCCTGCTCCACCAGGAGCGAGATCTCCTCCGCCATCGCTTCCTGCGCTTCCCGCGCCCTCTGGCCCAGAACCCCCTCGCGTATCCACGTTGCTACCGTCTCCGGTTGGCAGCGTGTCCATGTCCGCACGAACTCCGTCCCGAACTCGTTCAGATTCAGCAGGACTGGCATTTTGACCGTTCCCTGCGGGGTTTCCACCGTGGGGGGCAACTGTGGCCCGGTTCGAAGTGTTGGTTGTCGTATTGGTTGCATTATATGTTCCTTCATCTAAGTAATCAAAAAGTGATAAGGTTGTCGTCTGGGAGAGAGATGACGTGCCAGAGCTTTTGGGCCGCGCTTCAAACTTGGGTTTTTCTTCATTGGCCCAATCAAAGAGTGAAGGCGTCCCCGTTGATGTAACAGGCAGAGCAGGTTTAGCCGTCTTAGGCGCTGTTTTGGGCGCTGTAGTAGGCATCGGGGCCGCGTTGTCACTGCGATGGCGGGCACGCGGCGCATTGCCCGCTTGTTCAGGCAACTGATGCGTTTCCGGCGCGACCAGGCGCTCCGCATAAAAGAGGTTGCCCTGCGCGCCATGCACAAGAACCTTTTTTCGTTGCAGGCGTGGATTGTTGCGCATCGCACCAATGCCTTTTCCAAAGGCATTGGCAAGTTCGGGGGAGAGTCGGGGCACGAGCAATTGCACCGGGAGGCTATGCTCACTACGCTCAACGGATTTGTTTAAATTCGGTTTTCCGCTGGACAATCTCAGCAAAAGACCAAGTGATAGCGTGAATTTCATCGCTTACCTTCTTTTCTTTGAAATGGAGAGCGTGGCTTCTGGGATAATTTCGATTGTTTTGGCTTGCGAGGAATCTTCTCTATGCCGAGAACGCGATCATCTTCATCGTAATCATCGGTTTCGTCGAGTTCCTCAAGTTGTTCATCCGGCGCACTTTCCGATTCCCGGCAGGTCAAGCGTTGTTCTAATTCGGACTTTTCCAGTTCCGCCGCGTAAGGCACCGGTGATGCAGCGCCCTGTGCCCTGTCGTTAAGTCGCATATTCGTGGTTATCAAATCATAAGGTTCAGTCATGACAGTGGAGAAATCCTTACTGGTTTTGGGCGATGATTAGCTCTCGTTTGGCCGTGTCGTGAATTTGGGCGCAGCGGTGCGCGTTTTGAACAGCCTGTAAATAATTGCGGTGAAGAACAGTGCGCTCTTCGCCGACGGCACTATCAGCTTTTCTGGCAAGCTCTGGAATTTGCCTTTGCAAATCCTTGTGTTTGCGGGCTGCGACCGTTACGATTTCTTCGAGACGGCTCACATTGGCCGCGCCGTGGCTCTGCGTGCGCGCCAGTTGGCCATGCAGGCGCGTTTGGGCGCGTCCTACAGCTTTTTGCGCTTCTTCGGGATTGGTGGCTAAAGCGCGCCGATAAACACTTGTTCGTTCCTGCTTCGATAAAAACGACATGATAAAACCTTTAAAACCTCAGCAACCTAAAACACAAAAGAGCCGCGCTTCCAAAAGGAAACGCGGCTCTGGGCCTTAAATTATGAATTGCGAACCATGGTTCAGGGTTGGTTCGCAGCAGATGTTATAGGGTTATTTTACGACTTGAAAGATTGATTTACCAATTGAGATTGGGCCGCCATCGTTTGCTGATGGATTTTCCAGGCCAGTCCGCTATCCAACTATTTCCCGATTGCGGCTTTGACGACATGGGAAGCGTCATTCTTTAAGTCAATTTCCCATATTTCAATGACTTGGAAACCGGCCTTTTTTAAGGCTCCAATTTTTCTGTTGTAGCGTTTCACCATCTGTTCCTGATTGTGATTGATAGGCCCGTTAGGATAAGCGCGCGGGTCGCAATGGTAATACGTCCCATTAACCTCTAAGACAGTGGACGAGCCTATTGAAAAATCTACGCAAGCCACAGGGCGATTCTGGTAAAAAATAACCTTCTGCCGCTCATAGGTAATTCCCAAACTGTCCAGTTCATTCGCTACTGTGTTTTCGATGCTTGAAACTATGGGAAAGTCGCCATTCGCTATTCGCAAGTATTCACGCTCACGCGCCCACTGGCTTGTAAGGTAACTGTTTTTGTCACGGATTTCCACGCCATGACTTCGTAAAAATTCTAAAATTGTGAAGGCACTTACGTGGTTTTCTTCTGCAAGTTTTGTTGAAGTTTTCCCGTCTTTATATTCCTGAATTAAAGAAATGGGTAAGGATGCTCGATAGTAACTTGACCGGCAGTCTCTGGAGCAAAAAAATTCTTTTGCCTTTCCGCTCTGTCTGTCCCTGCGAACTTGCGCAGCCACTCGCGTAAATTGGTTGTGACACATTGGGCAAACAAGTGTCACCCGCTCAACCCTTGGCCCCTTCCGCGCTTTGCTATAGCACCCATGAGAGCAAAATTTACCATGCGCCCCGGCTTTTATCCCGTTGTCGTTTACACTTTTGGGCCGTGCGAAATCCTTGCCGCAAAAGTCGCAATGCAAATTCAAAATCTGACCTGCGCCGCGCCGTTGTTCTCTGGCATAAGCGGCGCAGCGGCGAGAGCAGTAAATGCCCGGAACGCCGTTTTTCATATTTTGGTTATGCTGCCATGATGAACGCTCAAACCCTTTAGCGCATTGGTCACAGCAAAGCGAAACTTTAGGAGGAATGCGTTTACTCATGCCAATTTCTCCTGCACACCGTGCGCGGCTTCAAACTCGGCCCATAATTCGGCGCGGTCTGCATACTCGTTGAGATAGTCCATCCACACGCTGTAGGTCAAAGGGTCGGTTAAGTCAAAAGTAATATCGGCGCGTTTGGTGTTGATGATTAAAGCCAACGGCACTAACGCGGGGTCAAAGGCATCGAAGCCTCGCGCGCACTCGTGTGTCGCCGCGCATACGTGGTCGCTGTCATACCAACGCCTTTTAACATAGGCGCGCATCTGATTGCGCCAGTTATTTAGCGACTGCGGCGCACCGCCGTAGCCTTGCCACACTGAGCGGAACCGCTCGTGGTTTTCAGGTGTATAATAAAGTTGAATCATGGCTAGCTCCGTGTTTCAAAATTGGCTCTCAAGAGGCGGCAACCTCTTGAGAGCCATCGTTTTTTAGGCAGCCATTAACATCATCGGGGCGTTGTCGTATGCGTTGCGCCCTTCGATTAACACGGCGTCCAACAATTCGTCGTCAACAAAGAAGATAAAAATCCGTCGCGCGTCGCTCTCGTCGGCTTCGCAGTAAAGGTCGGCGCGCAAAGCGGCTTCTAAAATCTCGCTCGCCAGTTCCGCATTAACGGCGTTGACGGTGTGTGTCGTGGGGTTGTGGGTGGTCTTGACTGAAAACATTATATTTTTCCTCTCGTAAAGAACTTTTGTTCTAAACTAATAGAAATTATACTGCTCTTTGTTCTACAAGTCAATAACAAAATCCAATGTCTTAGAAAAAATTTTCCAAACTAAAGGAATATTTGTATAATCAGTCTGGAATGATTAAATCCAACTTCGAGGATTTGCGGCGAAAAAAAGCCTTTGAGGAAAAACGCAAGCTGACCCTCCGCACAATTGCGGATGAAACGGGTTTGTCGCTGGGCACCGTGCATCGCGTCAGTAGCGGTGAAATCGAGAAGGTTTATCTTTCGACAATTGATACCCTTTGCGCGTATTTTGGCTGCACCGTAGGCGAATTTCTCAACCGAGAGTGAAATTGGTTTGCTGACACCCTTACTGATTAAACGTCTTATGCACGAGTTGAGCGATAGCAGCCTGTGTGGAATTAAAGATTTTCAAAGCCAATCCTGTGTCATCGATTAACTCGGCGGGTGTAGTCAACGTCTCACGCAATGCTGCTTTACGCTCCAACCGCTTGCGCCGGCTACGCTCGTAAGGCGTATCGGTCATAACGGTGTCGCATTGGACATCGTGCTCTTGTCCAACGCGGTAGGCGCGCCCGGTGCGCTGCTCATGCACCATCGAAGTATGAGGCGTATCCCAGTGGATAATGTGGCGAGAGCGCTGCCCATTCCAGCCGACCGCGCCCGCGTCCGAGCAAATCATCACGTCTGCGCCCGGATCAGAAACATAGCGCCCGGCGGCTTTATCGAACTGTGGCGAAAACTTCACTTTGGCTGCTTCCTTTTCCGCGCCGGTCATTGATCCATCGAGTCGCGCCGTGCGAACACCTTTATCGGCCAGGTGCTTTTCAAGCAGATCGACGGCCTCACGATTGTGCGCGAAGATAATTGGGCAATGCTCTTCCGGGCGTTTTACATTGTTGTCATCACCACTGGTGCCACCGGCAGGAACTTCTACCTCGTCGCCACCAAATAATCCAGCGCCAGATGATTGTTCGGGCTTTGCCTTAACTTTGGGTTTATCTAATCCCAAACGCTGATTCAGCCACTCAATTTTGGCGCCCTGGGGATGCTGATTCACAACACGATCTAGCGCCGCATCACGTAAAATGCCGAGCGAACCGGCCAGGCGTGCGGCCAACTCTTCATGCTGCTCGGCGGGCATATTAGCGAACGACGATGGCGAGAGAGTTTTTATCGCTTCGACATCCACGGCGCCACGTTTGCGCGCGGCCCGCGCCCTTTGGAACATTGCCAGGACGTTGTTATAGTCCTGCTTTTGGGGAGGTGTCATTTCCACGCTATGGAACTGCGGCTCTAAAGCAGAATCCGGCTTGATGCTTTCGGCGTAGTGATACGGCGCCAGTTCTCGCTTCAGTGCCTCTTGCGCCGCTGAAGTGTTGACGTTGTATTTGCGCAGAAACTCACTACGGCTAACCGTGTAAGTTCCTCCGGCGTCCGGGTGATCGTCATTTACATAGCGCGAAGGCGCAATCTTACGCAGGGCATCAAAGGATTCCGAAGCATCGTTTTTCCCCAGTAAATCGGCGCTCATCGGCACATGGTAGTCTTTGCCAGATGTAAACGCGTCGATGGTGTTTGCCATTGCGGAGTTTTCTTTGCCGACGCGGTTTAAAAGATTGTGGCCTTCATCCACCACGCTCATACCGAAGTGCCATCCGTGATGATCAAGCGCGGCCTGCATGGCAGCGTTGCGTTCCACTTCCGGCGCATTGGCCAGGAACTCTTCGGCTTGCTTTTCATCACCATCAAACTTGTGCTGTGCCACGGCCCAGGTCAAATCATCACGCAGGGCTTGGTGGGTGACTACACAAATATCATGGCCGGAATCTTTGTGATACGCCGCGCGCCGCTCATCCGGCGAAGCTCCTGCTTCGGAAAACCATTGTGGATGATTCTTGTCTGTCAGGTCGTAAAAACGCGCCGCTTCAGAGCCAAACTGTTCCTGCACCACGCTGGGCACTGCCATTAACGCGCGTTCCACTTTGCCTTTGCTTTTGAGATGCGAAAAGGCGCCGAGCGAAATCGCAGTTTTGCCCGTATTATGGTGCCATAAACCGTGAGCGAGATAGTTTTGATAACCAAAAACCTCCAGATCATAAACCGCAGAGAGGCCCTTGGATTCAATGTTTGTCACCTGTGTCCACTCCAAATTAAACTGAGGAGAAGAGGTCTGCAATGGGGAAACCATCACGGCTGATTGAGCATGATGTAGAAATTCGTCAATGGCACGCTCAGGGATGGAGTGAGGGCCAAATGGCTCGCCAACTGAACTGTGCGACTGAGACAGTGCGTCATTAGGGACAGGCGCGAATTCGCCAGGGCACCGAGAATGCACGTCAACAGGCGTTAGGTAAGCCTCTTGCGCCAGAGCGCCGTGCAAAGATGAGCAAATCTCACAGGGAACGGCACGCGCGGCTAAAATAGTCGCGCCAATCTCCAGTTGCCGCAGTTGCTTCCATCCATCCGGTGTTAAGAACAAATGGCCTCCGGCAACAGTAATAGTATCATTTGAGACAGTGCGGACTTCAAACATTTCTTCATAGCATTTAATGTAAGGTAGCCCCGCTTGAGTGGCGACGACTTTGCCGCCTTTATCAAGCGCCCACACGCAAGGCGCCTCATCACGCTCCATCCAGTCTCGGATAGAGTGCGCCACATTTCGGATGGGATCATAAATTACAGTAGTGGCGTGGACACAGCCAACACCCAGAGTAAGCCCGACCCTTTTCATCGCTTCTATCTGTTTAATGGCCCGTTGCCGTTTGATACCGGTTGCCGAACTCATATCAATATCGCCGGCTGCTGCCGTGCCTTTTTTGAGATTGATATTGGGCATTAAGCCACGCACCATTGATTCCGCCGCGCCGCCCAGGGACAAACGATGCGTGTCGAGTTGCTGCTTTTCACTTTTGCTGTCGTCCACGCTGAAGAGCGCATCGCCCATCAACGAATCGCGCCGCTTGGCTTCGAGCTTAGCCCCTGTATTATCAAAATCAAACTTGCCGCCGCTGCGTTTGTGCAGCTTCGCGCGCTCAGATTTGCTCTGCGATTCTACTTCTTTGCGCTGATCACGCGAGAGCGAGGCTAAGGAGTGGGCATCACCATAAGTCAGCGGAATGGGCGCCGTCTGGAACTCCTTGCCGTGCAGTTGCCGGTAGCCTTTGGCAAAACGCGCAGCGAAATCGCCCCTCATCTTTTCCTGAATGGTTTGATAGGCGCGCCGCTCGGATTCACGATCCCCACCGCCCATGGCCGCTACATATTCGGCCCAACGCTGGGAGCCGGTATGCACCTGGTCAGGGTTAAAGGTTTTATGAGGCTCCGGCAGTGCCGCGCTGTCATGAGTGCGTTCCGGCATCCCTAAATCCGGTGTGCCCATCATTTGGCGAAACGCGTGGTCGCGTAGCCATCCTTTAATGCGCCGGCGTGCCACGCTCGCAACCTCACGCTCAGATTTGTTTTCGCCGGTTTCCAGATCGGGATAACCAACGTCATATTTGCGGGTTTGCAGGTCTATGTTGCGTGCTTCTCCTTTAAACCCTAAGTCTGCGGCGTGCTGTTTTGCCGCTGCAATGACGGCGGCATCGTTATTCAAATCAACCGAAGCAAAAACGTGCGGCTCCGCAGCCACTTCATCACCAAACAAACCGCCTCCAGAGGATTCGGCACTTTCGGCCAAATGCTTTTGAATGGCGACATAGGGGTCGGCTTTGCTACCTTGCGATAACTCGCGCCACTTTTCCCAGGCGCGCCGTTCATCAGGACTAAGAGCCTGAATGGGGTTGTCTTTGTTTTTGGGGTCAACTGCTTTGCCCTCATGGTCACGGAAGATATGCTCAAAGGCATAATCGCGAAGCGCCGCGCGGCCCTGGCGCCTATCATCAGCGTCAAGACAACCTACGTCAGTGAACGCATATTTAAAGCGCGGGTCTTGGAGCGTTACTTGGTGGATTAAATCGCGAGTATCATAGTCCAAAGGAAGTGTTTGACTATGAATACTTGCCTCACTACTACTCACACGACCGGCGACAACCTCGTCTTTAATCCATTGAGAATGATAACCCTCGAAAAGGGCGCGGATTTTCTCTTGATGCTCCAACGCGCCTTCACCATCTAAGGCGGCATTGTCAGTTTTCTTGAAGTCAGGAGCCACAGTTTGTAGCGCCTGGCTGTATCTGTCGCTTAAATCTGCGGGAACATGGTCGGCGCGAAAGCCCTGCGAACGAATGGCCGAGACAATTGAAATTGGGTCTTGACCGGCTTCAATGCGTTGCGCAATGTGGCTTTGCAAAGCATTGGCAATGCCTTCTGGAGTATTTTGACCGTCGAGATTGAGTTGCAGATCATGGCGCGGCACAACGAGGCCATCACCACCGGACACATCAATGGCGGGGCGTGGCGAAAAGCCTTTGGGGAGCCAATCACTTTCGTCGTATTTTCCTTCTTTAATGTCCGAAGCTAACTGGATCCGCTTGAGGTGCTCCGGGTCTTCTTGGAGCGATTGGGCCAGGTGCTGCAAGCCATCGTTGTGGATAACAAGGAATTTGTTTTTGCCGTCGTTGTAAATGCGAAAGTGCCCCGCCTCTGTTAATTCGCCGCTGTTAGGGTCGAATACATCAGCTTTGGTCAGGCCTGCCGCGCCCGCTTTTATGATCGCGTCTTCCATGCTAATGGCGCCCAGAGGAATTTGAACTTCATCCTTGCTTTTGCCCATAAAAGCGTAATTTAGCGCGGCGCCCGCTTCGAGACGGCCCAGGGCCACGCCCAGATGCTCGCGCGCTTGGCGCACTAAATCATTCTTTTGCTTGGCCTGGTCAAGACCGGCCATAAGAGCATCCACCGAATTGAGCGGAAAATCTTCCAGGTTTTCGGCCTGGTTCAACAACTCTTTGGAGTGCTCAACCGCCGCATCAGCCAGTGCGATCTGCGTTTCGACGTGATGGGCTTCGAGGCCGTCACGCAAACCCTGCGCTTTAACGACATCTCCTTTTGTAGCGAGTTCAAAAGCACGCCGTAAAACATGAGAAGTGCCTTCCGGCCCTAAAATATCCGCCATCAGCGGGTCGGGGCCACGCGCGCCAGCAACCTGCGCCACATTGGTAAAAAACGCATTGTGGCCGCTAAAACGATGCGACACCAGGGGAGCAATGGCATCTTGCGCGTTGTAGCAATCAATCAGTTCACCCATCGCGCGCTGGCGGTCAACTTCACCAGGCTTGCCCAGTTCGTTTAAAACCTGCTCCAGCGCTTCGGTATCGCTCAGTTCACTCGCATGGGCAACAGCGGCTTTGGGGATTTCATCAATCGTCGCGGCCTCCTTGATGCGTTGCTGCTCTTCTTCCGTGGCTGCCAGAGTTGCCTTTAACTGTTTAAGCCGCGCTAAAGTTTCAACCGCACTTTTGGTGTCGGACGCTTTGGGCATGGTGTCGAGGCTTTGGATTTTGCCCAATGGCCCCTCGCCTTTCTCACCCAATTTTTCCGCAACGCGCCGCACCTCCTCACGTGCCGCCGCGGCGCCGGCCTGGACACGTTCCACAAACTGCTCCGAACGAGCCGCGCCCTCCAAATCGAAGTCATGGCGCTCCAATCGGCTTTGACGGTTTTGCGCTTCGGCCTGGGCTTTGGCATCCGGTAAAGCCATGCCGCGCGCTTCGGCCTGTTCGCGCAGGCTTGCCACGTAGCCTTTGCCGCTATCGCCTAATGTTTGGCGCACCAGGTCGCCGACGCTGACATCGCCCATCGTTTCATGGCTGATACCATCCGCCGCTGTTGCAATCAGGTCAGACAGATTGTGATCGAGTTCCATCACGCGCCGCAGCACCAGCTTTTGATGCTTGGCCTGAACTTTCTGCACCAGTTGACTGGACTGTTTTTGCAGCTCTTCGCGCGCCGCCGTTGCTGTGGTTTCGTTATCGGAGGCTAAACGGGCGCGCAGTTTGGGATTACTGGCGAGGATTTCCTGCTCTTTTTGAGAGCGCAACTCCTTCAAACTTTCCTCCGATATCCGAAACGCCGAAGTGTCCCACCCTTGCGCCTTAGCGATCTCATTTAAATGCTCTTCGATGGCCTGCTGTTTCTTCTTTTCAAGCTCATCACTGGCCTTGGTTTTGGCCGTGTGAGTATCGCGCAGTTCATTAGTGGCGCGCTTGCCCGCTTCTTTTTCGATGTGTTCCGGCGTTAACTTTCCGCCGGAGGCCTCAGCTTCGGCATGCAGCGCTTTACGGTGCTTCTCCTTCAAACCCTCGAAGTGGTTAGCTTTTTCTTTATCCTGCTTTTCGCGCTGTTGGCGCGACCGCTCTTTGCCCAGGCGTTTATATTCTTCGGGTGACTTAACATGCACCAGGCGCAGACCATTGATTTTGCCGCCGGCGCCACCGGCCACACTCCACGATTTATCATGATTGCGCTTGATTTTGACAGGCACGCCTTTACCGTCTTCGCCGTGCGGATGAACAGTAATCCAGCGCTCAGAAGGGCCGCTGTCTTCTGTGGAAGTAGAGTTAGCCGCTTCTTGCGATTTTAAAAGTGTCTCGCCAAAAGGTGCATCGAAAGGATTATCCAATAGGCCCAGGGCAAACGGCGCGGCGCCGATGCGCTCCATGTCTTGCACAGCTTTGGAGAGACGATCAGCAGCTGGCGCGCTCATTCCATCCAGACCATGCCGTTTCCAGTTCCGGGGGCAAATGCCCGCCGCGCCGCTTTTGGGGTCATAACCAAGCAGAATCAGCAAGTCCGCATCATCCAAATCGGGAGTGTCATTGGAATCGTCGTTGGCCACTGACGCGGTTTGCTGTGTCAGCTGTTGTGGCGAGGCGGTGGGGCGCAACGTGGTGCGCCCCTGTTCCACCAATCTGACTAATTCATCTGCTGTAACAAAAACCATGATGCATCCTTAAAACAAAAAACCGCGACACCAAAAAGAATTGGTGTCGCGGCTCTGGGCCTTTTCTATTAAAACGTCCTAAATTATCTACTAACAGTAGATGCTATTAGCCACTCGGAACATAGTCGCTGGGAACGAACCAACAGCATTGCCAAAGTTGACTTCTAATCACTTCGGGTTCCTCTTCGTAGAATGCCACGCCGTAAACAATTTCGTCCTGACAATCAA
>DASWNL010000423.1:0-3495 GCA_036399215.1 Abditibacteriaceae bacterium | reverse complement strand
AATGGCCGTAGTTTAACAGCGCTTTTGGCTGTGGTGGGGCACTAACACTTAAAGATTGTTTTAAAACTAACTTCTAACTTCTTCTAAAGTGCGACATTAGACGCTCCAGGCTATCCAATCCCTGCATGATTGTATTGTTCCATCAAAAATTTACTTCATATTCATTGGGCAGCGCCCTGTTTCTGGCCTTTTGCTTCGACTATTCCATAGCCCAGGCCGATTGGCCGCGCTGGCGAGGCGCGCAGGGCGCCGGACATATTGCAACCGGCCAAAAGTTGCCGTCTAAATTGCCGGACGAAGCCAAAACCCTATGGAAAACAAGCGTTGGTTTTAGCCTCGGTTCGCCAGCCGTGAGCGGTGGCAAGCTGTTTCACATGGATAACCAGAACGGCAAAGAAACTCTGCACGCTTTGCAAGCGAATACCGGCAAGCCTTTATGGAGCGCCACCATTGACGATACTTTCCGCGACAGCCAATCGGCACCCGGCCCGCGCTTTACGCCTTTGATTGACGGCGAACGTGTTTATGCCCAATCGTGCAAGGGGGAGTTGCAGTGCTTCAATGTGAATGACGGCAAGCTCATCTGGAAAACCAACTACGTCAAGGATTTTGGCGCGACTTTCACCGGCGAGCGTGGCCCGACTTTGGGCGCCAGCCGTCACGGTTATACCGGCAGCCCTTTGATAGATGGCGACAAAATGATTGTGGCCGTTGGCGGCCCGGAAGCGAGCGTCGTCGCTTTTGAAAAAATCAGTGGCAAGGTTTTGTGGAAGTCGCAAAGTGAAGGCGCGGCTTATGTCGGCCCTGTCGGCGCTACCATCAACGGGGTGCCGCAATATGTGGTTTTTATGGCCGAATCAGTCATGGGCCTCAAGGCCGACGATGGCGCGTTGTTGTGGCGCTATCCGATTAAAACTTCTTATGGACGCCATGCCGCTACGCCGGTTATCGTCGGTGATACGATTGTCGTTTCCTCACATCAAGTTGGTTTGATGGGCTTGAGAATTGAAAAGAAAGGCGATGCTTTCGAGGTTTCGCGCGCCTGGTTATCCAAAGAGTTGGCGATTAATTATTCCAGTCCGGTAGCCGTTGGCGAGTGGATTTACGGCGTTGGCCCTAATAAAACTTTGTTTTGTATTAACGCCAAAAGCGGGCAACAAGGTTGGGTTAAAGATTTATTTTTTAGTGGCGTGATGCGCCGCGATTATGCCGGGTTAATTGCCGATAAAGATCATATTTTAGCCCTTGCCGATTCGGGCCAATTAGCTTTAATCGCCGCCGACCCCAAAGCCTGCCGCGATTTAGGGCGCTTGCAAGTAGTGGGCGACAACTGGTGCCATCCCGCCTATAGCGATGGCAAATTATGGCTGCGTGACAACGAAGAACTGCGCTGCGTGCAACTATCTCCGTGAGTTAAAGATTTTATGAAACACCTTTTTACTTTTTTGTTTTTGATGTCCTGTAGTTCAATACAGGCCGCACAAATTTGGGTAGCGCCCAATGGAAACGACAACGCGCCCGGCACCCGGCAACGGCCTTTAGCCACACCGGAAAAAGCGCGCGACTTGGCCCGCGCGCAAATCAAAACCGGACAAAATGTCGAAGTCATTCTTCTTGGTGGCGACTACCAACTTAAGGCGCCTCTGGAATTGAATGAAGCCGATACGGGCACGATGCAAAAGCCTGTTGTGTGGCGCGCCGCGCCCAAAGCGCAAGTGCGCTTTAGTGCCGGGCGCTCCATTGCCAACTGGCGCAGGGTTTCCGATGCGGCACTCCTTCAACGACTTGAACCAGCGGCGCGTGACCGCGTTTGGGAAACCGATCTTAAAGCGCAAGGCATAGGGGATTACGGCGAGATGAGCGGCGGCTTTAGCAAAAGCGGCAGCACCGGATTAGAACTGTTTATTGATGATGCGCCGATGCATGTTTCGCGCTATCCCAATAAAGGCTTCATTTCGATTGCTGAAGTGCAGGGCGCTTCGCCCATTGACGTGCGCGGCACTAAAGGCACTAAAGAGGGCATTTTTCGCGTTGAGGATAAACGTGTCGCACGCTGGGCGAATGAAAAAGACGCGCGCGTTATGGGCTACTGGTTTTGGGACTGGGCCGATGAGCGCCAGAAGATTGCCAACCTTGATGCTGAAAAGCTGACTATCACTTTAGCTGAACCCTGGCATGGCTCCGGCTATCGCAAAGGCCAGTATTTTTACGGCTTCAATCTGCTGAGCGAAATAGACGAATCCGGCGAATGGTATCTCGACCGCCAAAGCGGCAAGCTCTATGTTTTGCCGCCAAACGGCGCGCCAAAACAGGCGATGGCAACAGTGCTGCCGACAGCTTTGAAGCTGCAAAAAGCCTCGCACATCTCTTTTCAAAACATCATCATCGAAGGCGCCCGCGAACACGCCATAACGCTTAACGATTGCGAAAATGTATCTTTCATCGGCTGCACCATTCGTAATAGCGGCAAGTGGGGCGTGCGCATTGAAGGCGGAAAAAATTGCGCAGTTCGCGGCGCGGAAATCACAGGCCTTGGCGATGGCGGCGTGAGTTTAAGTGGCGGCGACCGCAAAACGTTAACGCCTGCCAATCACGTTGTTGAAAACTGTCACATTTACAAATACAGCCGTTGGAATCGCACTTATCAGGCGGCCATTAGCCTCAATGGAGTTGGCTGTCGCGCCGTCAATAACCTCATTCATGACGCGCCGCATCAAGCGATGAATTTGGGTGGCAACGATCATGTCATTGAATACAACGAGATTCATAACGTCTGCGAAGAAACCAACGATGCAGGCGCGATTTACGGCTGGAACGATTGGGCCGGACGCGGCCATTTGATTCGTTACAACTATCTGCATCACATTTACGGGCGCGAAGGTGAAGGCGCCAACGGCGTTTATTTAGACGATAACTTTTCCTCGGCAACCATCGAAGGCAATATCTTCGAGCAGCAGGTGCGTCCGGTTCATCTCGGCGGCGGGCGCGATCACAAGGTCATCAACAACCTTTTCATAGATTGCAAGCAAGCCCTGCACATTGATGCACGCGGCCTGGGTTGGCGCACTTACGGCTTTGACGAGTTGAAAAACAAGCTCGAACAATGGCCTTACAAAACGCCGCCGTGGAGCACGCGTTACCCCGAACTGCTTACGCTTTTGCAAGATGAACCAATGGCGCCCAAAGGTAACATCGTAGCGCGTAACATTATCATCGACAGCCAGTGGGACGACATCGAGAGCAAGGCCAAGCCGTATGTGAAGATGGAAAACAACCTGCTCGAAGCGCCGCGCTCGTTGCTGCAAAAAGGCGCGCTGCCAGGAGTTAATCTCAACGCTCAAGCGGTGCGAGACATTGGATTCAAGCCAATTCCCAGTGAAAAAATTGGCCTCTTCAAAAGCAGCGAACGTGCCATTTGGCCAGTGAAACATGAAGTTACTCAGCACCAATGGCATAGTAGTGCTGTAACACAAGCTCATACCATGCCGCCTTTTC
>DASWNL010000422.1:0-1627 GCA_036399215.1 Abditibacteriaceae bacterium | reverse complement strand
ATCCAGCGAACCTAAGTCGCCAGTGTGAAACCAGCCTTCGGGGTCTATGGCTTCGCGCGTTTCGTCCGGCTTGTTCCAGTAGCCTTTCATAACCGTATTGCCGCGCACGCAAATCTCGCCGTCTTCGGCAATTTTCACTTCGACGCCGCTTAAAACCTGGCCAACGGTGCCCAGTTTGACTTTACCGGGACGATTGACCGAAATAACCGGCGAAGTTTCGGTTAAACCATAGCCTTCCAAAATCTCCACACCCATGCCTAAAAACAAGGCGCCAACATCGGGCGACATCGGCGCGCCGCCTGAAACAAAGGCCCATAACTGCCCGCCGAATTTTTCGCGAATTTTGGAATAAACCATCGCATCATAGATTTTGTATTTGAGCTTTTCACCTAAGCTCAAAGCGGGCGCATCGGCGATGCCTCCGGCATGAGCGCCAGCCTTTTTTGCCAATTCAAGGGCATCCAGAAACTTTTCGCGCTTGCCTTCGGGCAACGATTTGGACTGCCCTTGAATCTTTTCGCGCATGGCTTCATTAAGGCGCGGCACGCAAAACATCACGTTGGGGCGCACTTCGGCCATGTTTTTATCCACGGTAAAGAGGCTTTCGCAGTAAGCGATGGGCGCACCCAAACGAATCGGCAGATAGTAGCCCGCCGTGCGCTCGTAAACGTGAGCCAAGGGCAGGAAAGATAAAAAGGTATCTTGCTGCTTAAGTTCTTTAATCGAAGCCAAAATCGCTTCCATGTCGCTGACGATATTTCTATGCGTCAGCATGGCGCCTTTAGGGTTGCCCGTGGTGCCGGATGTATAAATAATAGTCGCGACATCATTGGCTTGTGTGGCGGGCCAGGCCGCTTCATAGTCGTCGGGATGCTGAGCCAGATGAATCTCGCCGCGCTTTTCCAGTTCACGAAACGAAAGGACTTTGGCTTCACCGGAAGGCAGAGGCGATGCGGCTTCTTCCTGCATGGCGACAACGGTTTTCAAGTCGCCGACTTCGCCCGCGATGGCATCAATTTTTTTCTTTTGCTTGTTATCCGAAACGAAAATCGCCAAAGCACCGCTGTCTTGCATTATGTATTGCACTTGCGGCGGCGGCAGGGTTGAAAAAAGCGGCACCACGATGGCGCCTATCATCTGGCAGGCCAGGTCGGCGATTGCCCATTCGGGCCGATTTTCCGAGATGATGGCTACACGATCACCACGCGTAATACCCAGCGACAACAAGCCGCTCGCTGTCAATTTGACGCGCTCGGCGACTTGTCCATAAGTCGCAAATTGATACTCGCCATTCAGTTTCGCGCCCAGACAACGCTGGCTTGAGAATTTCACGAACGAGCGCTGGGCCATCTCTGACAATGTTGCGGGAGGTTGATTAGGGTCAAGCATGGTTTTAATTTATTTACTGTAGAGACACAGAAAAGGATAGCCACGAAAAAGCGCAGAAATCACAAAAAACGGCGCTAAAGCATTTTCTTTTGTGTTTGGGTCTTAGGTAGTTAAGCTGCTTAAATTGGATGTTGTCTAAGCAATTTGAGTAGTTCTTGATAGAGATTAGCGTTTCGATTGTTGAAGCGCCACTCGCACTCTTTGAGATGCAGGTAAAAGGTATGACTGGGCACACCAT
>DASWNL010000421.1:0-8243 GCA_036399215.1 Abditibacteriaceae bacterium | reverse complement strand
CTCATCGCCATGAAAGCCGTAACAACAGGGAACAAACAGCCCTTTGAATATTTCACGCCAGCGGCAGGAAGAGTGCGCTTTGAATTTGTAGGCGAAGTTCCGGGCGGCAAAGTTGTATGGACTCCTGAGGCCAATGGTTACACCGCGACTTTTGCGGTGCCTCGTTCGTTCCTGGAGTTTGACTTAAAGCCCGGTAGCGTCTTGAAGGGTGATGTCGAAGTGCGCCTCGCTGGTGCAGGAGCGCGTGGCTTACAGACAACCAGCCGTAACTATCTTTTCACTCCGTCAAGAACTGAAACAACAATGACAGATGATGTCCCAACTGAGTCGCGCCTTTATCCGCAGTATTGGGGTGAAGTCCAGGTCAAATAGGTTGTGAAGTTACAGCATACGGCGCATTGAATGTTGCAGCGAAACTATAGAGGAGCGCATAGCCAACCATAAATTGCGGCTGCCGGCCCGATGTTCTGATGAACCGTGAATTCGCCGCCCATTGGTGAGCAGCGATTGTTCCACCAACGCTCGTTGCCGGGCCATTCGTCAATGGCCGGATAAACGGTTTTGTTGCCCCAGTCCGAATCCCAGGGGCCGGAACCTTCATCTTTGACCTTGCGCCACGGGCTGTAAGGAATGAGGCCGGGATGTAACTTTTCTTTGCCGTTATACCAGGCATCCATATGAAAAACCTCTGTTGGGTGTCGTGGCCCCAGTCCCGTCACCCAGGTCTGGTTTAGTGCATTAGTGCCCAGAAAAAAGTCGGCTGTTGTATAAAGCGCACTTAAATATTGTCGCGCCCGTTCGGGTTCGGTTTCTCGCACCAACGTGTAACCAACGATGCCTTCCAAAACCCAGGGTGTCGTTTGCTGGCCAACCAGCATGGGGAACCACCAGTTGCCTCCCCAACGCAAGGCGCGCTTGCCCGCTGTATTAATGAGTTGCTCATCTGCAGTATGCAAGATAGCGGCGCGCATCCGTGCGAGTAAAGCGGCATCGCGTTGTGTTTTGCCTACTTGTGTTTCACCGATTAGTGCGTGGTTGTTGCCCAGTGCATAAACCGCCGGGCCATAGAATGGTTCTTCCCATAACAGCGTGTCTGCTTTAATCGAATCGGTGTCTTTAGCGAACTGCTCTTCGTAAGTTTTCTCACCGGTCAATCGAAAAAGCGATGCAGCCGCATAAGCACGCGGGTTTTTCAAATTGGGCTTGCCTTCACCTTCGGTTTCGTCGCCCGCGCGTGTATTAGCCTGCGACCATGCATAGGCTTCGCGCGCTTCTTTGCCCCAGTCTACGCCTTGTGGGTCGGCTTTTATGTTCGCGATTTTGAAGACGTAGGCGAGGTTCGCGGCCACGCCGGCGTAGCGATAAGTAGACCAGGGGTCTTCGCCCGACACCATGTAAATGCGATCATCTTCCCATGAGCCGCGCCCGACTTTGGCGCCGTCGGGCCGCGTGCCTTCGTCGCTGCCGAAAGCATCGCCGGCCACGCGCAAACCGATGCCGCCGGTGCCCCAGCCTTTTCTCATCAGTTCGGCGCGCAGACGATAGCAAAAGCGAGGCAACCAGGCAGCTTCATCGAGAATATCGGGCACGCCGTTGCCGCTTTCCGGGATATTAAGTTCACCATCCTTGAACTTGTCTGGCCCCATCTCAAAAACCAACAAGAGTTCTTGCGCGACGCGCAGGTGCGAGTAGTAGGAATCCCAGTCACCGGCATCTTGATACCAGCCCCAGGCATCTTGCAGAGTGCCGGGTGAATTCTCCATCAACACTTTGGGATCGCCACCTTCGCTGCCCCATTCCGGGAATCGCACATGGGTGTAACGCAGCTTGTCGGCAAAACCGGGTGTCAATTTCGGATTGTGCGGCGCCGGTCTCTCGAACTCGGTGTAGGGTTTGGTCAGCGCGATGCCGGAGCGGTTGTGATACAACGCCCGCGCTACGGTCTGGAAGGCGGGCCGGTAAACATCGCGATGGATGCGAAACGGCCACGAACAGCCAACGCCTTCGACAGCGATGACATAGGTGCCGGGAGTCTTGAATTCGGAAAAGTCGCACTCCCAGACATCGGCCTTGAGAAAGTTGCCATGCGGCGGCGAGTCGGTTTTATGTCCGGTTTCCGCATTGTCCTTTGCTTTGCGAAATCCCAACTGCCCAGTGAAGGCACGTTGGCCGGTTTGAGTCTCCACCAGATGAAAAGGCCGGCCTTCATAAGCCTTTAAGTCGAGAGAACCCCTGTCGCCCATCCAGTGATAAACATAGGCGTATTTGGCCGGGGCCTCCGGCACATAACCCAGAGTGTTCACGTGCACAGCTTCGGAACGGGCGCGTGCTATATCGAAGGTGAGTTTGTGCGAGGTGGCCCTGAGAGCCAGGTCACGAGTGTGTAGTGCGTAAGTGCGTCCTTCTTGCAGCGGTGAGGGTAGTTCCAGATAAAGCCAGTGCTCCTTAGCATGGTCGGGGCGGTCGTTCACCGCGCGGCCATTCTCCCAGCGGTCTGTAAACCAGGCGAAGTCGGTGCCTTTGCTTTTGCGGGCCACTTTTAAAGGCAGTTTTGGCTGGCGGTAAGCCGGGTCATCCACACTTATGATTTCGTAGCTCTGGGGTCGTGACGCCTTGTTCACATCAAGCGCTTCGACGAACACTTTCTCGGCAGAGCGCGGCTCACCGCGCTTGTGGTGCTCAACATAACCGTCATCGAAGTGCAGCATCAACCAATGCTCGTTTAGTGGCTGCACGGCGACAAGCTCCGCTGCGCAAGCACTTTGTGTTCCCCAGGTGGCCGCCAGTATCGCTACGACTCGTATTGTTGGCACTGACGTGAAAAAGCGAGGATTGAGAAGTCGTTGATGCATGATGGTGATACTGGCGTCTGGTAGGTCTCTAACTGGTGAAGGAACGGAATAGGGTAGTGTATAAGCGCAAGACTTTTTCGGGATCTGGCCCCTGATAGGCGCACTCGTTCGACACATAACCTTGATAGTTATCCCGCACCAGCAAGCGAAAGAACTCTTGATAATAGCGCCATTCCGCAGGCTGCTCCATAGCGTGGGTGTGGATGGAAGTCAGATAGGGCGCAACCAGATCATAGAGGGGTGCAATTGAAGGCGCATCAGCCGGCAACCGCCAACCCTTCTGCGCGCCGACTTGCCACTGAGAGTTAAAGACAATACCTACATTGGGCAGGTTAGCTTCGCGCACAACCTGAACGGCGTAAACCGGATCGGTGAAACTTCCGTGCGCTTCAATAGATACTGTGATGTCCTTAGGCGCGGCATAAGCACCCAACTCATTTAAGGCGGCGGCAACGTTGTTTAAAATCAGGTCTCTGTCTTGTTCATCGTCTGGGAGCCGGTCGCCTAATACGCGCACGTGGTCACAGCCCATCATCCCCGCCTGATCAATAACGCGTTTCACCTGTTCGATGTTACGCTGGCGTTCGGCTTCCTCCAGCGAATGGAAAACACAGCAACTGGTGAGCGAGGACACAATCAATCCTGCCTCCTGCATTCTCTGCCCCACAGTGAGCACATGTGTGTCCGGCGCAGCGGCCTCTATGCCGTGCTGTTGGTTAAAGTCTTGGAGGAACTCCACACCTTCATAACCGGTTGCCCGGCAAACTTCGATGATGCGTTCGACATCCCATTCCTGCGCCGTCTGGTAGGTATTAAGCACCCATTTCATGATCGTAAACCTTGTTTTTGAAGTTAGAATCTGTTCTGCCTCAGTGTCGCCATGGCAGCGATTAGATGATCGTTTGTTTTCTCACCCTGTTCTTCTGCCGGCCCAATCTCCGTCGCTATGCGGCCTTTGTAATCCGCTGCCGTAAAGATCGCCTTTATCTCGCGCAGGGGCATTACCTCAAAGGAGCGGTTGCCCTTCGGATAATCCTTGACATGATACTGAACCACCCGTGAAACGACTTTACGCGCCGCTTCTACCGAGTCTTCATCGATATAGAGTCCATTGGCGATGTCGAAGTAGACACCGACACTTTCATGGTTGATTTTCTCCACCAACTCAAAGACTTGAACCGCCGAATTGCGGTATTTGCTGGCAGGGATATGCTCAATGCCCAACTTAACTCCCAGAGTCCCGGCGCTTGCACCAGCTTCCTCTAAGAATTCCGTATAGAGCGCATCGTAGTCCTCAGCCTGTTGAGCCGCATAATTGGGCAACAGCAGCACATCGCCACCTGCCACGGCCAGTGTCTGGCAGGCACGAGCAAGCACATAAAGTTCCTGCGCGCGGGAATCTTTGGTGCGCAGACGCTCGCCTATGTTGGGAAAGGTGCCCAAGATCGCTGAGCGCACCGGGCAACCTGTGCGCTCGCCCAACTCGCGTAGCTCATCTCCAAACGACGCGCCCAGTCGCGGCAGTTCGGCTTCTCTCCATGCCGGCTCGATAAAATCGAAGCCGATGGATTTCAGAGCGACCATCTTTGCTTCCAGATCGCTTCCGACGACACAATCCGCACACGATCCGATTTCCATAAAATTTCCTTTCTGTTCTCGGCTCGGTTTTAAGCCAGTGGCCCAAGCACTTCATCCAACTTCACCAGGCGTCCGCCGTTCTCGGCGGAGAGATTGGCGGCCAAAGTCACTGCAACGGAGCGCAGCGCATCATCGTAGGGACTGTGCAGGAACGAGCGGTCGTTGTTAGCCACAGCCTGCACAAAAGCCGCGTCAATACCGGACGTTTCATGCGGCAGTGGCGGGAGCGTATAGCTTCCCTCCGGCGCGAGTTTTATCCCATCACCCTGCCACGTAACTCGTGCATCCTTGATGACGAATTCTACTTCGCCACGAGAGCCTTGCCCAATGGCGCACGATGTGCTGATTGTAGCCGAAGCGCCAGAGCGAAAGTGCAGTAGGGCCACCTGCGTGTCGGGGACAGTGACATCAGGCTGGTCTGTGAAGAGGCGCCGGAAGGAGTAACTGGCCGAGACGGCTTCGACTTCTCCCATCACCCAGCGCAGCAGGTCTACCTGATGGGTCGTCATCTCCACCAGTTGACCGCCGGATTGATCATATTTACGCCACCAGGGAGTGCCGGGAAGCCCGTTCCAGCGTATGACATGCGCCGTGCCCACGGCTTTGTCTTCCAAGAATTGTTTGAGTTGCACGCTTCCTGGTAGATAGCGCAAGCTGTAGCCGGATTGAGTCATCACTCCGGCTTTCTTTATCTCTTCCCACACCCGCTGGGCTTGATCAAGATAAAGATTTACGGGCTTCTCGACAAATAAATGTAGCCCTTTTCGCGCCGCCTGGATTTCTATCTCGCCATGTGCATCCGGCAGCACGCAAACATAGAGCGCATCCATCTTGGCCTCAGCGATCATCTTCGCGCTATCGGTGTAGAAGGGCACATCCAGAGGTTCCGCCACGGCTCGCACCCGTTGCTCATCGATGTCGCACAAGGCAACGATTTGTGCCTCTGGAATCTGTTGCAGACTCTGGATATGCGCCTGACCAATTCCGCCTGTGCCAATCAGGCCAATCCGAACCACTTTATCTGCCATAGCCTTTTCCTTTCTCTGGGAACGCCTAAATCTCCGAACTCTTTGGTTCCTTGCCCGACAATAGAAGGGTCGCATTACTCATTTGAAATAACCTTTACAGGTTGATCGACAAGGCTCGGAGAGAAGCATTTTGCAATTTACATTGCGACTGTAATGGCGATATTATCAAGAACTGTAGCGGGTTGAAAAGCGCCGCCTGGGACAACGCACATCTCAACAGCGTAAGAGCCATTGGTTTTCCGTATGATGCTGAGGGCAGCCAATAATTCAATATACTTAGTTTTGCTCAAACATATTTGAAAGTATCCTATGCTCATGCTCAAGTTTTCTTGCCCTGTCACAAAGCTTTTTTCTGGTTTTACTTACCTATTCAAAAGAAGCCTCGAAAGTGCCGATGGTTGCCAGAGAACCTCGCGTGCTGTTCAGTCCAAAGTGGGATTCTGGATAGGGTTTACTTTGGGCTTGCAAACAGTAGCTCTAACTGCAAATGTGTATGCGCAGGAAATTACTCAGCAGCCAGTGGCTCATGTCATTCATATCAGTGTGGATGCCCTGGGCAGCAAGTATTTGGAAAAATTCCTCAAAGAATCGCCCGACGAATTCAAAACCTTTGGTCGGCTTATCAAGGAAGGCGCTGCTACGCTTAATGCGCGCACCGATTACACCCATACCGTGACTTTGCCGAACCACACCTGCATGGTGACAGGGCGCCCGGTTAAGACTCCTGCCGAATGGACGGAGTGTTCCGGCCACTTCTGGGAATGGAATAGTGAATTTCCCAGTGAGCAAGCGCCAGCTTCCCTGCACGCCACTAATGACGCCAAAGGTTACACCGCCAGTGCTTTTGATGTGGCACACGATAACGGCTTGACGACGGCGCTTTACTCCGGCAAATCCAAGTTCAAACTTTACACCATTAGCTACGGCCCTCAGCTTGGCGCTGAACATGCCAGAGGGCGCAACAAAATTGACTTCTCTATCATCGGCGGCGGGATTCACGCGAAAGCGCTGGCTGACCTCAAGGCCAATAAGCCCAGTTACACCTTTCTGCATTATCCAGAGCCGGATGCAGCGGGTCATGCGCATGGGTATCTCGGCGAAGAGTATCGTAATTCGGTAAAGCAGGTTGACGGTTACCTGGGTGAACTGCTGGCCTTTATCGAAACCGACGCGGAGTGGAAAGAGCGCACTGCTATTGTTTTAAGTGCCGATCACGGAGGCGAACCGGGAACCAAAGGCCACGGTGCTGCCAAACACCCTTATAACTACACCATTCCCTTTATTGTCTGGGGCACGGGTGTAGCGAAAGGCGCAGACCTTTATAAGCTCAATGCCACGCGCACCGATCCGGGCGAGGGCAGGCCTCCTTATGCTCCTACCGATCAGCCGATTCGTAATGGAGACGGCGGCAACCTGTGCCTGAAACTGCTCGGCCTGCCCTCCATTCCCGGCTCTCATATTAATAGCAGGCAAGACCTCCAGGTGCGCTGATTCCCAAATCAATTGTGACCAAAACGCAAGCAGCCCAACCGTATCGCCAACTGTGCGAGTCTCGCCGACATGGATAAAGCTTCCTCCACGGCTGAGCGTGCCACAGGTGAACACCGCACTGGCGTTAAAGTGTCCCGGCGACAACTGCCGGTTTGGGCGCCTTTGCGTTCGCCCCTGTTTCGAGCTGTATGGCTGGCGAGTTTAGCCTCCAATATCGGCACATGGATGCACGAAGTGGGTGCCTCATGGTTGATGACTTCGCTCACCAAAAGCGAACAGATGAACGCCCTGATTTCAGCGGCAGGCTCCTTCCCGATGTTTCTTCTGGCACTGCCGGCGGGAGCCTTAGCTGATATTGTAGACCGGCGCAAACTTATCATCTTCACTCAGGCGTGGGCCACAACCGTAGCCGGTTTATTAGCTGTTTTGACCTTATTAAACCTGACTGGGCCGTGGGTTTTGTTGACTTTTACACTGCTCATGGCGTTGGGTAGTGCTATGACCGGCCCGGCCTGGCAGGCGCTATTGCCGGAGATGGTCAGCAAGCGACAGGTTCCAACAGCGATGAGTTTAGGCGGCGCCGCCTGGAACTTATCGCGCATTGTAGGGCCGCTTTTAGGTGGTTTGATTATCGGCATCGCGGCGAACTTGTTAGCGGTGCGTGAGACAGCCCCTGGTGTGGTCTTTGCCGCCAACGCTTGTTCATTTTTAGGCGTGGTTCTGGTTTTTGTGCGCTGGCGCCGTCCTTCCCGCGAAGTCGATTTGCCGCCGGAGCATATTCTGGGCGCTATGCGCACCGGTTGGCGTTATACGCGCCATTCTTCCGAGGTGCGTCCCATTTTAGTGCGCACAGCGGGGCTTATGCTCTGCATTTCGGCGCAGTTTTCACTCTTGACCCTGTATTCGCGCGAAGTATTGCACCTTAACGCTACCGGCTATGCTTCTCTGATTGGTTTTTTCGGGGCAGCGGGCGTGGTTGGTAACATTCTCTATCCGCGTTTACGAGAGCGGTTCACACCAAATTACCTGCTCTTTTACTCTGCCCTCTTAACTGCACTGAATCTTTTGGTTCTTGCCCTTGTGCCATACATGGTGTCGGAACAAGCAGCGCCCTGGATAGTGCGTGCTGCCATGATGCTTGGCGGCTTTGCGTGGCCTATCTCCATTCAAACCTGCAATGTGAGCATCGTGCGCGCCGTGCCGGATTGGGTGCGCTCGCGCGCCGCCGGGATGT